>NZ_CAKVVF010000105.1:3910-6367 GCF_934833455.1 Oscillibacter sp. KLE 1728 | reverse complement strand
GAGCTGGGCGCCAAGCCCCGGTATGACGCGCTGCTCCACATCGCGGACTTCTACGGCGTGTCCGCAGACTGGCTGATGGGCCGCACGGACAACCCTGCTGTGAATCGCTGAAAAAGGAACTGCGGGAGGTCCAATATGTTTGCCGATAAAATTCGAGTCCTTCGTAAAGAGAAAAAGCTGACCCAGGCAGAAGTCGCCAAGGAGGTCGGCCTGTCCGCCCGGGGCTATCAGGACCTGGAGCTGGGCGCCAAGCCCCGGTATGACGCGCTGCTCCACATCGCGGACTTCTACGATGTGTCCGTGGACTGGCTGATGGGCCGCACGGACAATCCCCATGCACACCGATGAAAGGATTTCCACCTTATGACCGAATTCCTCGCCGGACAATTTGATATCGCCGTGATCGGCGCGGGCCACGCCGGGATCGAGGCGGCGCTGGCCGCCGCCCGGCTGGGGATGGAGACCATCGTCTTCACCATCAATCTGGATGCGGTGGGCAACATGCCCTGCAACCCCGCCATCGGCGGCACCGGCAAGGGCCATCTGGTCCGGGAGCTGGACGCCCTGGGGGGCGAGATGGCGAAGGCCGCCGACGCGTGCTGCATCCAGTACCGGCTGCTGAACAAGGGAAAGGGCCCCGCCGTCTGGTCCCTCCGGGCCCAGGCGGACCGGCGGCATTATCAGGAGTACATGAAGCACACCCTGGAGCAGCAGGACCATCTGACGGTCCGCCAGGGCGAGGTGGTGGAGGTCCGCACGGAGAACGGCGCGGTTTCCGCCGTGGTGCTGGCCACCGGGGCGGTGTTCTCCGTGAAGGCCGTGATCCTGGCCACCGGCACATATCTGGCGGGCCGCACCATCGTGGGCGAGTGCGTGGAGGAATCCGGCCCCGACGGGATGCACGCCGCCGGACGGCTGACGGACTCCCTGCTGAAGCTGGGCCTGCCCCTGCGGCGGTTCAAGACCGGCACCCCGCCCCGGGTCAACGCCAGGAGCGTGGACTTTGACGAGATGGAGCTCCAGCCCGGCGATGCCTTGCCGGTCCCCTTTTCATACGGCACCCAATCCCCGCCGGAGAATCGGGCGGTCTGCTGGCTCACCTGGACCACGGAGGAGACGCTCCGGATCGTCCGGGAGAATCTGGACCGGGCGCCCATGTACTCCGGCGTCATCGAGGGGGTGGGCCCCCGCTACTGCCCCTCCTTTGAGACCAAGGTGGTCCGGTTCCCGGACAAGCTCCGCCACCAGCTGTTTGTGGAGCCCATGGGCCTCAACACTGAAGAATTGTACATCCAGGGCTTCTCCTCCTCCATGCCGGAGGAGGTGCAGATCCGGATGCTCCGCAGCGTGCCGGGCCTGCGCCATGCCGTGATGACCCGGCCTGCCTACGCCATCGAATACGACTGCATCGACCCCCTGGCCCTGCGGCCCACCCTGGAGTGCAAGGCTGTGCCGGGCCTATACGGTGCCGGGCAGTTCAACGGTTCTTCCGGGTACGAGGAGGCGGCGGTCCAGGGCTTTGCGGCCGGGGTCAACGCCGTGCGGAAGCTGCGGGGCGAGTGCGATTTCATCCTCTCCCGGTCGGAGAGCTACATCGGCACCCTCATCGACGATCTCGTCACCAAGGGCACCAACGAGCCCTACCGGATGATGACCTCCCGCAGCGAATACCGCCTGCTCCTCCGGCAGGACAACGCCGACCAGCGGCTGACCCGCCGGGGGTACGACATCGGCCTGGTGCCGGAGGCGCGGCTGCGGGCCGTGGAGGCAAAGTACGACGCCGTGGCCCGGGAGATCGCCCGGCTGACCCACACCGGCGTCTCCCCCTCCCCCGCCCTGGCCTCCTTTCTGGCGGAAAAGGGCACGGCGGACGCCCCGGACGGCTGTCCCCTGGTCGCCCTGCTGCGGCGGCCCCAGCTCACCTACGCGGACCTGGCCCCCTTCGACCCGGACCGGCCGGACCTGCCGGCAGACGTGGCGGAGCAGGTGGAGATCAGCGTGAAGTACGAGGGGTACATCCAGCGCCAGCAGAAACAGGTGGAGGACTTCCAAAAAATGGAGCGGCGGCGCCTGCCGCCGGATCTGGACTATTCCTCCATCCAGGGGCTGCGGCTGGAGGCCCGTGAAAAGCTGAACGCCGTCCGCCCGGCGGACCTGGGGCAGGCCTCCCGGATCTCCGGCGTCAGCCCTGCCGACGTGACGGCGCTGATGATCTATCTGGAGCGGTAGTGCGGCGCCTGCCCCTGCTCCACTCCCAGGGCCAGGCCCAGCTGGAGGCCTCTGGCAAAGGCCGCGGTACACCATTGGAGACGCAGGCCCGCCACCTGGTCGAACAGGCCGAGGCGGATGTCCTCCGGCGCGGCGGCCAGCACCTCCTCCAGCACATGGTCCTGGAAGAGCGGCTCCTGGCACAGCGCCGCCTCTGCGTACTCGTCGTAGAGCCATTCGTAAATTTCT
>NZ_CAKVVF010000105.1:0-3810 GCF_934833455.1 Oscillibacter sp. KLE 1728 | reverse complement strand
GACTACCTGCTGGGCCTCTCGGACCAGCGGTGACCCGCTCTCCCAGAACTTAGAAAAAGCACCATGCCCCGCCGCATGGAAGGAAAGGAAGCTCCCGCCCATGATTATCGACCTGACCCACACCATCACGCCGGAGATGCCCATGTATCCCGGCTCCGCCGCCCCCTCCATCAAGCCCACCGGCTCCCTGACCCGGGACGGGTTCCGGGAGACCCAGTTGACCATCGCCTCCCACACTGGTACCCACATGGACGCCCCGTCCCACATGCTTCCCCGGGGCTCCACGCTGGAGGTGCTGCCCGCCTCCCAGTTCTGCGGCCGGGCCGTGGTGCTGGACGTATCGGACCTGCCGCCCCGGAGCGTCATCACCGCCGACTACCTCCGGGAGCAGAACGGGACCATCCGCTCGGCGGATTTCGTGCTGTTCTACACCGGCTGGGAGCGGAAGTGGGGCACCGGCGCCTATTATGACGACGATTTCCCCGTGCCGGACCAGGAGGCGGCCAAATATCTGGTTTCCTGCGGCCTCAAGGGCGTGGGGACCGACGCCCTCAGCGTGGACACCCTGCGGGATCAGCAGTTCCTGGCCCACAAAACTCTGCTGGACGGCGGTCTGGTGATCCTGGAGAGCCTGTGCCTGAAAAAGGTCGTGGGGCGCACCGACCTGATGCTTTTCGCACTGCCCCTGAAATTTGAGAACGCCGACGGCGCGCCGGTGCGCGCCATCGCGGAATTCCGGGACTTCCCGGAGGAAAAGGAGATGGAGGCGCTTTGAGAAAGTTTCTGGCCATCCTGGTGTGCAAGCTGGGCCGCGCCGTGGGCAAGCTGGTGGGCAAGGGCAGCTCTATGCCCGGCAAATTCGCCCTGAAGATCTGCCCCGATATCCTCGCCCGGGTCCAGCTGCCCAGCCACATCATCGCCGTCACCGGCTCCAACGGCAAAACCTCCACCGTGGAGATGATCGCCGCCATCCTGCGGGCCGGGGGCAAAACCGTGGTCTACAATGAAGAGGGCTCCAACCAGATCGAGGGCGTCACCACGCTGGTGCTGACCCACGCGTCTCTCACGGGCCGGGTGCGGGCGGATGTGCTGCTGATCGAGTCCGACGAGCGGTACGCAGCCCAGAGCTTCCGGTACTTCCACCCCACGGAGTTCGTCATCACCAATCTCTACCGGGACCAGCTGACCCGGAACGGCCATCCGGAGTGGGTGTATGACGCCATTCTCCCGGCCCTCCATCCGGAGACGGAGCTGATCCTGAACGCCGACGATCCCCTGTCCAGCTGCTTTGCCCGGGGACGGGACAGGGTGAAGTGGTTCGGCCTGGACCGCTGCCCCTCCGACACCGCGTCCCCCACCGGCGTGTACCACGACGGGGCCTGCTGTCCGGTGTGCCATGCCCCCATGGAATATGACTACGTCCACTACAACCACATCGGCGCTTTCCGCTGCACGAAATGCGGCCATCACAAGCCCGCCACGGACTACACCGCCACGGCGCTGGACCTGGGCCGGGGCCCCCTGACCATCGACAGCTCCATCACCATCCAGCTGGCCTTCCGCAGCATCTACAACGTCTACAACATCCTGGCGGCCTATGCCGCCTGCCGGGAGTGCGGCGTGGCGGCGGACACCGCCGCCGGGGTCATCAACAACTACATCCTGAAGAACGGACGGATGCAGAAATTCACCCTGGGGGAGCACCGGGGGATGCTGCTGACCAGCAAGCATGAGAACTCCATCGCCTACGACACGAACCTCCGCTACATCCGCGCCGCCCAGGAGCCCTGCACCGTCCTGGTGATCGTGGACGCGGTGAGCCGGAAGTACTTCACCAGCGAGACCAGCTGGCTGTGGGACATCGACTTCGACCAGCTGAACGCCCCCCAGGTGCAGCGGATCATCCTCTCCGGCCGGTATTGCAACGATCTGGCGGAGCGGTTCTCCTTCACGGACATTCCCCGGGAAAAGGTCACGGTCCAGGCGGACATCCCCGCCGCGGCGGCGGAGCTGAAGGCGGACGGCAGTGAAAACGTATACGTGGTCACCTGCTTCTCGGACCGGGACAAGATTCTCTCCCAGGTGGTAAAGGAGGCGTGAGGACATGGAACTGAAGATCATCCACTTTTATCCGGATCTCATGAGCCTCTACGGCAGCTATGCCAATGTGTCCGTCCTGCGGCGGTATCTGGAGGCCCTGGGCTGCGCCGTCACGGTGCAGCCCGTCGTCCCGGGGGAGGGCGCAGACATCACCAGCGCCGACTTTCTCTTTATGGGAGCCGGCACGGAGCGGGCCCAGCGGTTTGCGGCGGAGGACTTCGCCCGGTATAGCGCGACGGTGAAGGCCGCGGCAGAGGACGGCACCGCCATGCTGTTCGCCGGCACAGCTATGGAGCTCTTAGGCGCCTCTGTCACCGACAGGGACGGGGACACGTATCCCGGCATCGGTCTGGCCTCTTTCACCACGGTCCAGGGCAAGCGGCGGATCGTAGGGGATGTGTACGGCGTTACAGCCCTGTTTCCGGAGGCCGTGGTGGGCTTCATGAACAAGTGTGGCCAAATCCGCGGCGTGGAGGCGCCGCTGCTCACCGGTCTCTCTCTAGGCTTCGGCAATGAGGCGGAGAAGGGCCCGGAGGGCTTCCACTGGAAGAACGTGTTCGCCTCTGAGCTCACCGGGCCAGTTCTGGTAAAGAACCCCCGGCTGCTGGAGGCTGTGGCGGACGCCATCTGTACCCGGCGGGGCATTTCCCTGCCAGAGGAGCGGCCGTCCTTCCCCTATGCAGAGGCGGGCTACGCCATCACAGCAGAGCAGTTGAAGCTGCGGGCCGAGGCCCGGCAGTGATTGCAGGGAGAATCCGCCAGGACGGCCGCCTGTGGGCGGCCGTCCTGTTTTTTGCAGAGGCCCGCCGGGGCCGTGCGCATCCAACTCCAGCCACAGACTGACGCAGGGAAGCGCGACCATGGGGGACATTGCCCGGAAAACGGACCGGGGAGCGGTTGCAAGCCGCTCCCCGGTCTTATTTTATTCCGTATTGCTTAAAACCTCATTGTGCTTATCCACCACGCTGATCTCCAAATCCCGGTAATCCGCGGTGTTCGGCTCCTCCGTCACCCGCAGCAGCCAGGGGGCCTCATACTCCGTATCCAGCAGCTGCCCATTCTGTGTCACCACACAGTAAGGTGTAAAATTCTCTCCCAGGATGAACCAGTCCCCCGCCCGCTGCTCCATACCGGTGATCTCGATGGGCACCATGCCCATCTCCATCTCCGTGGGTCTGTAGCGGGCCTCGCCCTCATAGCAGTATCCTTTTCCATAGAGGGCGTCATATTGCAGCATCCGCAGGTCCGCCCGGTATGTAGGCTCCTCCCGGCAGGTCTGCTGGAAGGCGGTCATCAGCCCGGTGGTGATGCCCAGGCGGCCCAGCACAGTGGCGGAGAGCTGATAGGCCGCCAGGGGCTCGTCCTGCTGTTCCAGCCCAAAGTTGTCCCAGATGATGTACTCTGTGCGGTAGAGGCTGCTGCTCTCCATGTTCTCGGCCTCCAGCCCCAGCGCCGGCAGGTGATCGCCATAGAGCACCAGCACCGTCCGCTCATCCCGGGCCTCCAGCTCCTGGATCAGATCCCCCACAAAGGCGTCCATCTCATGAATCTGGTTCACATAATACTCCAAAGCCCAGCGGTACGCCTCATCGGGGCACGCTTCCACCGTGACGGCCGGGTCCTCCAGCTCCGGCTCCATGGGGTATTTGCCGTGGCCCTGCACAGAGACCGTGAACACCAGATCCGCCTGGTCCTCCGTCACATCCAGCG
>NZ_CAKVVF010000104.1:0-6374 GCF_934833455.1 Oscillibacter sp. KLE 1728 | reverse complement strand
CCCAGACCTGCACCACCTGCTTGTAGCGCTCGTGGTCGGTCATGAAGCCCATCTTGTACTGGTTTTCGATGTCCACCACCATCTGCTCGGAAGCGGCGACCAGCTCGTACTTCTTGGGAGGAATGGTCATATCCGCGATGGAAACGGTGATGGCGGCGATAGTGGAGTTATGGTAGCCGGTGGACTTGATGGCGTCCAGCACCTCGGAAGCCACGGTGAAACCGTGCTTGTTGATGGTGCGGTCCACGATCTGGCCCAGCTGCTTCTTGCCGCAGGTGAAGGTGATCTCGTAGTCGCAGATGTGCTCGGGATCACTGCGGTCCACGAAGCCCAGATCCTGAGGAATGTTCTTGTTGAAGATGATCCGGCCGGGGGTGCTGGGCACCACGCGGGTAACGCTTTCGCCGTTGACCTCCAGCGTCCGGCGTACCAGAATGGGGCAGTGGGGACCGATGGCCCGGTCATTGTAGGCCATGAGGGCTTCGTCCTCGCTGGCGTACATGTGAACAGGCTTGAAGGTAGCGGGCTTCTGGCCCTTCTCCAAAGCGGCGTTGGCCGCCAGGAACTCGTCCGCGTCCACAATGCTCTGTGCGGTCAGGTTCGTGTCACCGGCATCCTCGCACCAGACGGTCTGAGCGCCGATCTCGTCCTTGCCCATGCGGTCCATGGTCAGGTAGTAGGAGCCCAGCACCATATCCTGGGTCGGAACGGTGACGGGGCCGCCGTCCTGAGGACGCAGCAGGTTGTTGGCAGAGAGCATCAGGATACGGGCCTCCGCCTGAGCCTCGGCGGACAGAGGCACATGAATAGCCATCTGGTCGCCGTCGAAGTCGGCGTTGAACGCGGTGCAGTTCAGGGGGTGCAGCTTCAGAGCGCGACCGTCCACCAGCACCGGCTCGAAGGCCTGGATGCCCAGACGGTGCAGGGTCGGTGCACGGTTCAGCATAACGGGGTGATCCTTGATGATGACATCCAGAGCGTCCCATACCTCGGTGGTGCCCTTATCCACCATCTTCTTGGCGGACTTGATGTTATTGGCGGTGCCGTCCTCCACCAGCTTCTTCATGATGAAGGGGCGGAACAGCTCCACGGCCATCTCCTTGGGCACGCCGCACTGATAGATCTTCAGCTCGGGGCCGACCACGATAACGGAACGGCCGGAGTAGTCGACACGCTTGCCCAGCAGGTTCTGACGGAAACGGCCCTGCTTGCCCTTCAGGAAGTCGCTGAGGGACTTCAGAGCACGGTTGTTGGCACCGGTGACGGCACGGCCGCGGCGGCCATTGTCGATCAGAGCGTCCACAGCCTCCTGCAGCATCCGCTTCTCGTTGCGGACGATGATGTCGGGGGCGTTCAGGTCCATCAGGCGCTTCAGGCGGTTGTTGCGGTTGATGACCCGGCGGTACAGGTCATTCAGGTCAGAGGTGGCGAAGCGGCCGCCGTCCAACTGCACCATGGGGCGCAGGTCGGGAGGCAGAATGGGCAGAACGTCCATGATCATCCACTCCGGCTTGTTGCCGGAGATCCGGAAAGCGTCCACCACTTCCAGCCGCTTGACGATCCGGGCCTTCTTCTGGCCGGAAGCGTCCTTCAGCTCGGCGTGGAGCTGGGCGGAGAGGGCCTCCAGGTCCACATCCGCCAGCAGCTTTTTCACGGCCTCGGCGCCCATGCCGGCCTGGAAGTCATCCTCATACTTTTCACGGTAGTCACGGTACTCCTTCTCGGAGAGGATCTGGTTCTTGGTCAGAGGGGTCTCGCCGGGGTCCGTGACGATATAGTTGGCGAAATACAGCACCTTCTCCAGGATCCGGGGGCTGATGTCCAGCAGCAGGCCCATCCGGGAGGGGATGCCCTTGAAATACCAGATGTGGGAAACGGGGGTGGCCAGCTCGATGTGGCCCATGCGCTCCCGGCGCACCTTGGAACGGGTGACCTCGACGCCGCAGCGGTCGCAGATCTTACCCTTGTAGCGGATCTTCTTGTACTTGCCGCAGTGGCACTCCCAATCCTTGGTAGGCCCGAAGATACGCTCGCAGTACAGGCCGTCCTTTTCGGGCTTCAGAGTGCGGTAGTTGATGGTCTCAGGCTTCTTCACCTCGCCGTAAGACCACTCCCGGATCTGCTCCGGGGAAGCCATGCCGATCTTAATCGCGTCAAAGGCAAACTTGTTGCCGTTATTGGTTTCGATCATGTTGCGTTATCCTCCTTCAATGATTCAAATGATCCAGTTTTGTGGTGACGAATGTGTCTTCTGGATCATTCGTCGTCGAAGTCAACATCCACATCGGCGCCGGCATCCTCCGGCGCGTCTTCAAATTCAAAGCCGGACGCTTCAAACTCGGCGTCCTCCGCAACGTTGCGGTGGCGGTCATCGTCCGCATCCATACGGGAGAGGTTGAAGGTATCGAGGGCGTCCTCGTCCTCCTTGAGATCCACCACGTTGCCGTCCTTATCCAGCACCTGGATGTTCAGGCACAGGGACTGCAGCTCCTTCAGCAGCACGCGGAAGGACTCCGGCACGCCGGGGGTGGGAACGTTGTGGCCCTTGACGATGGATTCGTAGGTCCGGACACGGCCGGTGACATCGTCGGACTTCACGGTCAGGATCTCCTGCAGAGTATAAGCAGCACCGTAAGCCTCCAGAGCCCAAACTTCCATCTCGCCAAAGCGCTGGCCGCCGAACTGGGCCTTGCCGCCCAAGGGCTGCTGGGTAACCAGAGAATAGGGGCCGGTGGAACGGGCATGGATCTTATCGTCAACCAGATGGTGCAGCTTCAGGAAGTACACATAGCCAACGGTGACTTTGTTGTCGAAGGGCTCGCCGGTACGGCCATCGTACAGAACGCTCTTGCCCTCGGGATCCAGGCCGGCCTTTACCAGCTCTGCCTGAATATCCTCGTAGGTAGCGCCGTCGAAAATAGGCGTAGCGACCTTGCAGCCCAGCGCATGGGCAGCATAGCCCAAGTGGACCTCCAGCACCTGACCGATGTTCATACGGGAAGGCACGCCCAGGGGGTTCAGCACGATGTCCAGCGGGGTGCCGTCGGGCAGGAAGGGCATATCCTCCTGCGGCAGAATGCGGGAAACAACACCCTTGTTGCCGTGACGGCCTGCCATCTTATCGCCGACGCTGATCTTACGCTTCTGGGCGATGTAGCAGCGCACGCACATACGCACGCCGGGCTGCAGCTCGTCGCTGTTCTCGGGGGTAAAGACCTTGACGTCGACAACGATGCCGTAGGCACCGTGGGGCACACGCAGGGAGGTGTCGCGGACCTCGCGGGCCTTCTCGCCGAAGATGGCGCGCAGCAGGCGCTCCTCGGCGGTCAGCTCGGTCTCGCCCTTCGGGGTGACCTTGCCGACGAGGATGTCGCCGGTCTTGACCTCGGCACCGATGCGGATGATGCCGCGGTCATCGAGGTCCTTCAGCGCGTCATCGCCGACGTTCGGGATGTCGCGGGTGATCTCCTCGGGTCCGAGCTTCGTGTCGCGGGCCTCGGTCTCATATTCTTCAATGTGGATGGAGGTGTAGACATCCTCGCGGACGAGCTTCTCGTTCAGCAGGACGGCGTCCTCGTAGTTGTAGCCCTCCCAGGTCATGAAGCCGATCAGGGCGTTCTTACCCAGAGAGATCTCGCCGTTGCGCATTGCGGGGCCATCGGCCAGCACCTGACCGGCGGTGACGGTCTCGCCCACTTCTACGATGGGGCGCTGGTTGATGCAGGTGCCTGCGTTGGAGCGGGCAAACTTGATCAGAGAATAATCCTCCAGAGCGCCCTGCTCGTTGCGCACCACAACATGGTCGGCATCGACCTTTTCCACAACGCCGTTGCTCTTGGCCAGCACAGCAGTGCCGGAATCGGTAGCAGCCTTGTACTCCATACCGGTAGCAACAATGGGCTGCTGGGTGACCATCAGAGGCACTGCCTGACGCTGCATGTTAGAGCCCATCAGTGCACGGTTACAGTCATCGTTCTCCAGGAAGGGGATGCAAGCGGTAGCAACAGAGACCATCATTCGCGGAGAAACGTCCATGTAATCGACCTTCTCTGCGTCGATTTCCAAGATCTCGTCGCGGCGGCGGGCAGACACACGGGGACGGATGAAGTGCTTGCCTTCATCCAGCGGCTCGTTGGCCTGTGCCACAACGTACTCGTCCTCCACATCGGCGGTCATATACTCCACCTCGTCGGTGACGACCTGCTCGATGAGGTTGTTGTTCTCGTCGTAGATCTTCTTGACCTTGCGGTAGGGAGCCTCCACGAAGCCGTACTCGTTGATCTTGGCGTAGGATGCCAGATAGGAGATCAGACCGATGTTGGGGCCTTCAGGGGTCTCAATGGGGCACATACGGCCATAGTGGCTGTAATGCACGTCTCGGACCTCCATGTTGGCGCGCTCGCGGCTCAGACCGCCGGGGCCCAGAGCGGACAGACGGCGCTTGTGGGTCAGTTCCGCCAGAGGGTTGGTCTGATCCATGAACTGGCTCAGGGGGCTGGAGCCGAAGAACTCCTTGATGGCGGCGGTAACAGGCCGGATATTGATGAGGCTCTGGGGAGTGACCACGTCCAGATCCTGAATGGTCATACGCTCCCGGATCACGCGCTCCATACGGGAGAAGCCGATGCGGAACTGGTTCTGCAGCAGCTCGCCCACGCAGCGCAGACGGCGGTTGCCCAGATGGTCGATATCGTCCTTCACGGAGATGCCGCGGGCCAGACCGTTCATGTAGTTGATGGAGCAGAGGATATCGTCGATGATGATGTGCTTGGGCACCAGATCGTCCTTATGGAGCTTGATCTGCTCCTTCAGTTCCTCGCCGGAGTACTGGCCCAGCAGCTCCTGCAGCACGTCGAAGCGGACACGCTCCTTGATGCCGCACTCAGCCAGAGGATCGAAGTCCACATAGTGGCTCAGGTCGCACATCTTGTTGGACTGCACCCGCAGAGGCTGATCGTCCACCAGAATGACCACCTCGGCAACGCCGACGGTGTCCAGCAGGCGGGCATCCTCCTTGCTCAGCAGGTGGCCCTCATCGAAGAGCAGCTCGCCGGTAGCGGGGTCTGCCACAGGCTGTGCCAGCTTGTAGCCGGTGACCCGCTGCCAGAGGGACAGCTTCTTATTGAACTTGTACCGGCCCACAACGGACAGATCGTAGCGCCGGGGATCGAAGAACAGGTTGTTCATCAGGGTCTCGGCAGCTTCCACCGTGGGGGGCTCGCCGGGACGGAGCTTGCGGTAGATCTCCAGCATGGCGTCCTCATACGTCTTGCTGGGGTCCTTCTCCAGAGTAGCCGCGATGCGGGGATCGTCGCTGAAGCGGTCCAGGATCTCCGCGTCGGTCTTGAGGCCCAGTGCCCGGATCAGGCTGGTGATGGGCAGCTTGCGGTTCTTGTCGATACGGACCCAGAACACCTCGTTGGCGTCCGTCTCATATTCCAGCCAGGCGCCCCGGTAGGGGATCACCGTGGAGGTGAGGATGGGCAGGTCGGTCTTAATGTCGACCTCCTTGCCGTAATACACGCCGGGAGAGCGGACGATCTGAGAGACCACCACGCGCTCCGCGCCGTTGATGACGAAGGTGCCGGAGTGGGTCATCAGGGGGAAATCGCCCATGAAGATCTCCTGCTCCTTGATCTCCTCCGTCTCCTTGTTCCGCAGACGGACCGTCACCTTCAGGGGGGCGGCATACGTGGCGTCACGGGCCTTGCACTCTTCCACGTTATACTTGGGGGCTTCATCCATCCGGAAGTCGATGAAGGTCAACTCCAGGTTGCCCTGATAGTCAGAGATCGCCCCAACGTCTGCAAAAACCTCCCGCAGACCGGTGTCCAAAAATTCCCGATAGGAGGTCTTCTGGATCTCCAGCAGGTTGGGCATGGGCATGACTTCCTCGTGCCGGGCAAAATTCTTTCGGAGGGTTTTGCCGTAGTACTTGTCCTTAGCCATCTTCACTTTCACCTTTCTTTTGCTCCGCCGCCCTGTCCGGCCGCGGGGCAAGTATTGTATCCGATACGCTCGGGTGAGTTGTTAAATTTATTTCAGTTTCCTATTGCCTTTCGTTGGCGGATGTGCTATCCTGTGTTCGTAATCAAGATGGGATTCTATCCGCTTCCGTTTATATAAGCGACTTATTCTATCACGAAATCTCTTGCCTGTCAAGGGATTTTTATTTTTTATCCCCCGAAAATCGTTTTCTTGTCTTACATCCCCCGTTCAAACTCAGAAAATGACAATTCCCCCGCCGAACCGTCCAGCGTCTCCCCGGACAGCCCCGGTCCCTTCACAGTCAAAAAGCGGCACACGGAAATCCGTGTGCCGCTGAGGCTGTCGATAAAGTGATAAATTTTCCGCGACGGTAAGGAAGGGTGTGC
>NZ_CAKVVF010000103.1:0-6510 GCF_934833455.1 Oscillibacter sp. KLE 1728 | reverse complement strand
CAGTGTTTATGCGGGTTTGCGGGCTCTCATATCCACTTTTTACTTATTCCCACTCGATCGTAGCGGGCGGCTTGGACGTGATATCGTACACAATCCGGTTGATATGGGGCACTTCGTTGACAATCCGCACGCTGATCCGGTCCAGCACCTCGTAGGGAATACGGGTCCAGTCGGCGGTCATGAAGTCTGTGGTGGTGACAGAGCGGAGAGCCAGAGTGTAGTCATAGGTCCGGCCGTCACCCATAACGCCCACGGAACGCATGTTGGTGAGCACCGCGAAATACTGGTTCATGGTGCCCTCCAGATGGGCCTTAGCGATCTCGTCCCGGAAAATGAAGTCTGCCAGGCGCAGAGTGTCCAGCTTGTCCTTCGTCACCTCGCCGATGACCCGGATGGCAAGGCCCGGACCCGGGAAAGGCTGGCGCATGACCAGATACTCCGGCAGGCCCAGCTCCCGACCAAGCTGACGGACCTCGTCCTTGAAGAGCATCCGCAGGGGTTCGATGATCTCCTTGAAGTCCACATAGTCCGGCAGGCCGCCCACGTTGTGGTGGCTCTTGATGACGGCGGCGTCGCCGGTGCCGGACTCGATCACATCGGGATAGATGGTGCCCTGGACCAGGTAATCCACCTGGCCGATCTTTTTGGCCTCCGCCTCAAAGACACGGATGAATTCCTCCCCGATGATCTTCCGCTTGCGCTCCGGCTCGCTGACGCCGGAGAGTTTGGAGAGGAACAGCTCCTCCGCGTTGGCCCGGACGAAGTTGATGTCCCACTTTTTGAAGGCCTCCTCCACCTCGTCGCCCTCGTTCAGGCGCATGAGGCCGTGGTCCACAAACACGCAGGTCAGCTGGCTGCCTACGGCCTCGGCTACCAGGGCTGCCGCCACGGAGGAGTCCACGCCGCCGGACAGGGCCAGCAGCACCTTGCCGTCCCCCACCTTCTCCCGGATCTGGCGGATGGCAGTCTCCTTGTAGTCGCCCATGGTCCAGTCGCCCGCTGCGCCGCAGACCTCATACAGGAAGTTGCGGATCATGTCGGTGCCATGCTCCGTATGATTGACCTCCGGGTGGTACTGGACGCCGTAGAAGCCGCGGCTCTCATCGCAGATGGCCACATTGGGGCAGGCGTCGGAGTGGGCCACCAGAGCGAAGCCCTCCGGCACCTTCTCCATGTAGTCCCCGTGACTCATCCAGGTGATGCCCTGGGCGGGAAGGCCCTTGAAGAGCTTGCAGGCCGAATCGAAATACGTCTCGGTCTTGCCGTACTCCCGGGCGGAGTCGTCCTGGGCCTCGGTAACCCGGCCGCCCAGGTTATGGGCCATCAGCTGACAGCCGTAGCAGATGCCCAGGATGGGCACGCCCCAGGTGAAAATGGCCGGGTCCACCTGGGGGGATTTGGGATCATACACGCTGTTGGGGCCACCGGTAAAGATGATGCCGATGGGATTCATGGCGCGGATGTCCGCCAGCGGGGTGGTGTAGGGCTTTACCTCGCAGTAGACGCCGCACTCCCGGACCCGGCGGGCAATGAGCTGATTGTACTGTCCGCCGAAGTCCAGCACGATGACAGTCTGGTGAGACAAGGGAATTCCTCCTTTGTGTAAATTCGGTTTATGAGATCTCTGCGCCGCCCCACTCCACCAGGGTGAAGCCGGTACGCACCGGGGCGGCCAGCGTCTGGGGCGGAAGCTCCACGGAGCGGTCCAGCGGCTTCCAGGCCATGAAGACCCGCAGCACCGTGTCCGGCGCCGGGTCTGCCGTGAGCCGGGCATGGTCCGTGTAGGAACTTGTCTGGAAGGCGATCAGATTATAGGCGTTCCCCTCCATGTGGGGCAGCCAGTAGACAATAAACTCGTTGGCCTCCCGGCGGTTCAGACCCAGAGTGGCCAGGGTGTCCTCCAAAAAGGCGGCGGTGTCCCTGCCTGGTACGCAGAAGCCCTGGGAGAAGTCATATTCCGTCCGGCTGACGCCCTCCCAGTAGAGGTAATTGTAGGTCTGACCGACCGCGTCCGTCAGCGTCCCGTCGGGGCTGGCGGTGACCATCCAGGAATTTCCATTCATGACGGGATAAACACAGGTCAGTTCCCCGTCATAGTCCAGGGTAACGGTGACATCGGTCTCCGCCTCCGGATAGAGGTAGATGACCGGCTTTGCGTCGGCTCCGCCTCCCGGCGGCGTACAGCTGGGGAGCAGCGCTAGGGCCAGGGTCAGCAGTACCAGAAACAGTGGGGGCCGTTTCATGGAAAAGTCCTCCTTTTTCTGATGCGCCGGAAGATAGGGAACGATCGTTCCGCTATCCTATCAGACGGAAAAAAGAGACGAATCTTACAGAGTGCCGCGGAAAATGCAGAGGATCAGTCCTCGCCCCGGAAGACGATGTTGCCGGGCTCGGCGGACTCGATGATGGCCAGGGACTTCAGGTTCACACCCGCGGCCCGCAGCCGGTCGCCGCCGCCCTGGAATCCCTTTTCTACCGCGCAGCCGATGCCCACCAGCGTGGCACCGGCGGCGTTGACGATGTCGCACAGGCCCCGCATGGCTTCGCCGTTGGCCATGAAGTCGTCGATAATCAGGACCTTGTCGTCGGCGGAGAGCCACTCCTTGGAAACCAGCAGCGTCACCTTTTTCTTATAGGTGTAGGAGAAGATGTCGCTCTGGTACAGGCCGCCCTCGATGTTGTCGCTCTTGGCCTTCTTGGCGAAGATCATGGGCTTGTGGAAGTGGTGGGCCACGATGGCGGACAGGGCGATGCCGCTGGCCTCGGCGGTGAGGATCATGGTGACCTCGTCCATATTGAAGTGTTTGCCGAACTCCTCTGCGATATGGTCCATCAGCTCCGTGTCGATGCGGTGGTTCAGAAAACCATCCACCTTGATGATGTTGCCGGGCAGCACCTTGCCCTCTTTCACGATGCGGTCTTTCAGTTCCTGCATGGGTGATTCCCCCTCGATCTGTCTGTATTTTGCATGGTTTTATGCCAAATTTGATCTTTTTCTATTATCTCGAATCCTGCCGGATTTTGCAACTGTTTTTGCCCACAAAAAGAAGGTGCTTCCTCCGGTGGATTTGCATAGGACGGACAAAACGCGGCAAACGCCGCGCCGTGGAAGGACACGGCGCGGCGTTGGGCATTATTTCCCCTCCAGCTTGTCGGCGGCAGCCTCCAGCCAGCTGCCCTGGAAGGACTCGATGTCTCCGGCGTCGGTAAGGGCGGCCAGGGCCGGGTCGATGGGCATCTCCGCCAGCACGGGCAGATGGTGGCGCTCCGCAGCTTCGGCAGTTTTGCCCTGGCCGAAGAGATGGATCTGCTTCCCGCAGTCCGGGCAGGTGACATAGCTCATGTTCTCCACCAGGCCCACGATGGGGACCTCCATCATCTCTGCCATCTTCACGGCTTTCTCCACCACCATGCTCACCAGCTCCTGGGGAGAGGCCACGATCACGATGCCGTCCAGGGGAATGGACTGGAACACACTGAGGGACACATCGCCGGTTCCCGGCGGCATATCCACGAACAGGTAGTCGCAGTTCCACAGCACGTCGGTCCAGAACTGCTGGACCACGCCGGAGATGACCGGGCCCCGCCAGATGACCGGGTCCGTCTCGTTGGGCAGCAGCAGGTTGGTGCTCATCACCTGAATGCCGGTTTTGGACACCATGGGATACAGGCCCGCCTCGCTGCCTGTGGCCTGGCCGTGGATGCCGAAGGCCTTGGGGATGGAGGGACCGGTGACGTCGGCATCCAGAATGCCGACCTGATGGCCCCGGCGGCGCATGGTGACCGCCAGCTGGCTGGTGACCATGGACTTTCCGACGCCGCCCTTGCCGGACACGATGCCGAACACCTTACCGATGTGGGCTTCGGGATGGTGCTCCTTCAGCAGGGACTGGGGTTCCTGCCGCTCGCTGCAGCTCTCGCCGCAGGTGGAGCAGTCGTGGGTGCATTCGCTCATAGTATGGATATCTCCTTTTTTCGCTTTCGCGTAATTGATAAACACAGGCTCCCGGCCCCGCCGCTGCGGGGAACGGGGAGCATTCCATATCTTATACCTCTACCGCCGCATCCGTCAACCGCTGGACGAAAACTTCCCTGTCTCCGGCAAAAAACTCCCCCTCCCGGCTGTGGCAGGTGAAGAGCAGGATCTGCCGGTTCCCGGCGGCCTCTTTCAAAAACTGCAGGGCCGCAGCGCAGCGGCTGTCGTCAAAATTGGCCAGGGCGTCGTCCAGCACGATGGGCACCTGCTTCTCCGGCGGCAGCACCAGCTCACAGATGGCCAGGCGCACCGCCAGATACAGCTGGTCCAGCGCGCCGGCGGAGAGCAGGGCGGCATCCCGGAACACCGGGTCTCCCACAGGCTCTGCCGAGAGGCGGAAGCTCCGGTCCAGCACCACACCGGCATAGCGGTTGTCGGTCAGTCGGGAAAAGATCTCCGCTGCCCGGCGGCCCAGAGCGGGAGAGAAGCGGTTCTGCAGGGCGGTGTTGGCCCCCTCCAGTGCCTCCATAGCCAGCCGGAGAGCGCTGTACTCCGTTTCCAGCCGCTCCTTTCGGGCAGCCAGGTCCTCGGCAGAAGCCCGCAGCACCGCGGGATCGCCCGCGGCGTGGAGCTGGCCGTCCAGACGGTCCGCGGAGGAGCGGGCCTCCGCCAGTGCGGCGCGGACCCGGTCCAGCTCCGTGGAGATGGCCTCCCGGCTCCGGACGGGAGCGGGGACATCCGCCTCCGGCGTGCCGGGAGCGGGCGCCTGCTGGACCTGAAGCTCATAGCGCATCCGTGCCTCCCGGGCGGCGGTCTCCGCCTCCGCCAGCTCCTTCCGCCGGACGGCACAGGCCCGGAGCAGCTGGTCCGCCGTGGGGATGTCGAAGGCGTCGGGAGCGAAGCGCCGGACCTCCAGCAGGATGCCCTGTTCGTTGGAGGAGAGACTACTATATAAGGTGTCCGCTGCGGCGGACTTGGCGTTGACACTGGCCTGGGCGGCGTCCCGGGCCTCGCACAGCTTGGCGTAATCCTCAGCCAGCTGGCGGATGGCATCCAGGTCCGCGGTGCCGAAGCGCTTCAACCGGAGTTCTGCCCAGCCGGCCTGAAACGCCCGCTTTTTCAAAAAGAGAGCGAGGGCGCACACGCAGGAGAATCCGGCTAGCATGGTGAGAAGCGCAAGCAGCTTGCTGTGGCTGCCTGTGAGAAAAAGTACCGCATAGGTCACGACGAAACACAGTGGGACACCAATTAAAAAAGTCAGCACGCCGGGGACCGGATTCCATTTGACAGGCTCGTTCTCAGTTCCTGCGGCCTCTCGCCGGGCGCTCTCCGGACTCTGCCCGGCAAAGGGACTCTCATTCACAGCGGCCTCCGCCCGCAGCAATGCCTTCATGGCCTCGTCCCGCTCCGACCGGGCCTTGTCCACGGCTCTCCGGGTGGTCTCCAGATTGACGATGGCGCCGCGGAGCCGGGCGATGGTCTCGTTCTCCGGGATTTGGTCCTGCTGAAGCCGCTCCTGCACCTGCGCGGCGCGGACCTCTGCCTGTTCCGCCGCCGATGCGGCACCGGAGAGGGCCTGGCGGCGCTGGGCGGCCTCCCAGCGGTCGCAGTCCGTCAGTTCCGCCTGTAGGATCTCCGCCCGACGGGACAGAGCTTCGACCTCGGAGCGGGCCTGCACCAGCTGCCGGGCCAGAGAGTTGCTCTCCGACAGCTGACGGTCCAGTTCGGCCAGCTCCGTCTCCAGAGCGGGGAGCTGCCCGGTCCTGTTATGGCGGCGACGATTCAGCTGCTTTTTCAGGGCATCCGCAGCCTCTGTATAGGAGGTGCCCTCCTCTCCGGAGGAGATCAAGGCCGCGATGCGCCGTTCCAGCTCGGCGTCCTGGCTGATGGGCAGGTTATTCTGCCGGATAAAGGCGCTGCGCTCAAAGACCTCCCGGCTGATGCCCAGCAGGGTCTCGCCGCAGGCGGCACCGGTCAGGCCCGGCACAGGCTCGTTGGTACCGGCGTATACGGCACTGAATTCCCCCATGGGGCTGGTCTGCCGCCGGGTGGCGCGGGTCAGAGTCAACTCCCCCAGTTCCGTGCCGCAGTCCATCCGGCCGGACATGGCCGCGCCTGACCAGGGAGCAAAGCGGTTTTTATCCGCGATAAAACCAGCGCGGTCCCGCTCCCGGCTGTTGACACCATATAAAATAGAGAGCAGAAAGGCGCACCAGGTGGACTTTCCAGTCTCGTTGGGGGCTTCGATGATATTCAGACCGTCCCCCAGCTCCAAAGACCGGCCCTGGAGTTTGCCGAAGGTGGCGGTCATGCGATGAATCCGCAGATCAATCCCTCCTACTATGTATACATTTTATTTCCATGGACATTATACCACTGTCGCCTCCGTTTGCACAGCTTATTTTCCCAACCTGCGCAAGGGGAAAGGGGACGAAAGCCGGAGAAATCGCCACAGCAATCAGAAAAATAAAAAAACCTCGAAAAAGGTATTGACAAAAGGGGAAGGATTTGGTATTCTAACAAAGCTGTCGGCG
>NZ_CAKVVF010000102.1:0-6722 GCF_934833455.1 Oscillibacter sp. KLE 1728 | reverse complement strand
CCCATGTGCGAAAAGTGCAAGGTCATTCGCCGCAAAGGCCGTGTTATGGTCATTTGCGAGAACCCCAAGCATAAGCAGAGACAGGGCTAACATTTAATTGGAGGTGCTTTGAGAGTATGGCACGTATTGCCGGTATTGACCTGCCGAAGGATAAGCGTATCGAGATCGGCCTCACTTATATCTACGGCATTGGCAGAAAGAGCGCCAAGGACATCCTGGCGCAGACAGGCGTCAACCCCGACACCCGCGTGAAGGATCTGTCCGACGCCGACGAGCAGAAGCTGCGCGACGCCATCGACAGCTATACCGTTGAGGGCGACCTGCGCCGCCAGACCGCTCTGGACATCAAGCGGCTGACCGAGATCGGCTGCTATCGCGGCATTCGCCACCGCAAGGGTCTGCCCGTGCGCGGCCAGCGCAGCAAGACCAATGCGCGGACCCGCAAAGGTCCCAAGAAGACCATTGCGAACAAGAAGAAGTAAGGAGGGAGAACCAAGATGGCAACTGCAAAGGCATCCGCCGGCAAGAAGGTCATTCGCCGCCGGCGTGAACGGAAGAACATTGAGCGGGGCCAGGTCCATATCCGCTCTTCGTTCAACAACACCATGGTAACTGTTACCGATACACAGGGCAACGCGATCTCCTGGGCTTCCTCCGGCGGCCTCGGTTTCCGCGGCAGCAAGAAGTCCACCCCCTTCGCGGCACAGACCGCGGCTGAGACGGCCGCCCGCGCCGCTATGGAGCATGGCCTGAAGACCGTCGAGGTCTTCGTCAAGGGCCCCGGCCAGGGCCGTGAGGCCGCGATCCGGGCGCTGCAGGCCGTGGGCCTGGAAGTGACCATGATCAAGGACGTCACGCCCATCCCCCACAATGGCTGCCGCCCCCCCAAGCGCCGCCGTGTCTGATTTGAAGAGGAGGTAACAAGCAAATGGCTAAGAATATGCAGCCGATCGCGAAGCGCTGCAAGGCTCTGGGCATTTCTCCTGCCGTGATGGGCTATGCGAAGAAGGAGACCAATCGCAACCCCGGCGGCCAGATGAGAAAGAAGAAGAGCGAATATGGCATCCAGCTGAATGAGAAGCAGAAGGTCAAGTTCATCTATGGCATTCTGGAGAAGCAGTTCCACGCCTATTACGAGGCGGCCGCCAAGACCCCCGGCAAGACCGGCGACAACCTGCTGATCGCTGTGGAGCGCCGTCTGGACAATGTGGTATACCGCATGGGCTTCGCCATGACCCGCCGTCAGGCCCGTCAGCTGGTGAGCCACGCCCACTTCACCGTCAACGGCCGGAAGGTCGACATTCCCTCCTATCAGGTCAAGGCCGGCGATGTGATCGAGGTTGCCGAGTCCAGCCGCTCCTCTGAGATCTTCAAGCGCCTGCTGGGCCAGGATGCCCCCGTGTTCCTGATCCCCGCCTGGATGGAGCGTGAGAAGAACGCCCTGAAGGGCACCGTGACCCGTCTGCCCGCCCGGGAGGACATCGACGTTCCCGTCGAGGAGCACCTCATCGTTGAGTTGTACTCCAAGTAAGCGGAGGATACCCTCAATAATGATAGGAACTGCCGGCGGCGCGCAGTCATGCGTGCTCGCAACAAGAAGATGAAGGAGGGTACTACTGCATGATCGAAATTGAAAAGCCCCAGATTGAGTGCATCGAGACGCCGGGGGACGCCACATACGGCAAGTATGTGGTGGAACCGCTGGAGCGCGGCTACGGCACCACTTTGGGCAATGCGCTTCGCCGCATTATGCTTTCCTCTCTGCCCGGCACGGCCCCGACCACCATCAAGATCGCCGGCGTGCAGCATGAGTTCTCCACCATCCCAGGTGTCAAGGAAGACGTGACGGAGATCGTCCTGAATGTGAAGGGCCTGCTCACCAAGCTCCACTGCGAGACGGTGAAGACGGTCTACATCGAGGCGGTGGGCCCCTGCGAGGTCAAGGCCGGCGATATCAAGGCCGACGGCGAGGTGGAGGTCCTGAATCCCGACATGCACATTGCCACGCTGGACAACGGCGCGACGCTGAACATGGAGATCACCCTGTCCCACGGACGCGGCTATGTGCCTGCGGACCGCAACAAGCCGCAGCAGAACGTGATCGGCGTCATCGCCGTGGACTCCATCTACACCCCCGTGTATAAGGTCAACTACACCGTGGAGCCCACCCGTGTGGGTGCTTCCAGCGACTTCGACAAGCTGACGCTGGAGGTCTGGACCGACGGGACCATCTCTGCCCGGGACGCCGTGTCCTTGGGTGCGAAGATCCTGTGCGACCACTTTACGCTGTTCACCGACCTCTCTGAGAACGTGGGCAGCAAGCCCACTGTGGTGGAGAAGGCGGAGGCCCAGCGGGACAAGGTGCTGGAGCTGACCATCGAAGAGCTGGATCTCTCCGTCCGCAGCTTCAACTGCCTCAAGCGTGCCAACATCAACACCGTGGAGGATTTGATTTCCAAGACGGAGGACGAGATGATGAAGGTCCGCAACCTGGGCCGCAAGTCCCTGGAAGAGGTCATCAACAAGCTGGCGATGATGGGACTCCATCTGGCCGACGAAGATAACAACAACTGATTCCAATGCCGGCGGACGATCCCCGGCTGACCAAAATCCTGATAAGGAGGAAACCGAAATGCCCGGAACTCGGAAACTTGGCAAGCCCACTGACCAGCGCATGGCGATGCTGCGTCAGCAGGTGACGGATTTCCTGGACAACGGCAAGATGGAGACCACTCTTGCCCGCGCCAAGGAGATCAAGCCTCTGGCTGAGAAGATGATTACCCTCGGCAAGAAGAGCGACCTGGCCGCTTATCGGCAGGCTATGAGCTTCATCACCCGCGAGGATGTCTGCAAGAAGCTGTTCAAGGAGATCGCTCCCAGCTATGCAGAGCGCAACGGCGGCTACACCCGCGTGATCCGCACCGGCGTGCGCCGCGGAGATGCCGCGGAGACCGCCATCATCGAGCTGGTGAAGTAAGAACCCGCAATCAAAAAAGCCCTTTGTCATGGGAACCTAGGACCTGTGACAAAGGGCTTTTGATTGTTCTTGTGGACCTGAAGGAGATGTGATACAATGGAAGCGAAGGGGGAGATCTCTATGCGCATGGTTCACTGTGAGGACTGCAGAAAGCGGTATGACTACGATGTGGATGGCTTCTGCCCCCGGTGCGGGGCCTTCAACCAGCCTGTCTGGGTCCGGAGTGGCGGGACCGCCGCGGCCGCTGAGTCCCCTGCGGCACAGCAGAAGCGGACAGGGAGGCTCCAGCGGGAACTGGGAGAAAATCTCCGTCAGGCAGAGATGGCCATGGGCCGGCTGCTGAAGGAGCAGTCCCACGGTCGACGGCTGCCCGGCGGGGACTTGTGAGCGCCCGGCAGCAGAGCAAAGGAGGGAACATCTGTGAAGAAGATTTCCTGCGCTTCGTGCGGCAAACGGTATGATTGCGATGCAGACGGCTTCTGCCCCCGGTGCGGGGCCTTCAATCAGCCTGCAGGGGACGGAGACGCGCCGCAGCTCGAGAAGAAACCGGAATTTCAGCAGAGGGAGAAGCCCGCAGCACGCGGGCGAAAGAGAGCCCATTCAGCTGCCAAGGAGGGGGGACTGCTTCTGGGACTGGAAGTGGTGTCAGATCTGGCAGTGGACCTGGTGGGAGATGCCATTTCTGACCTGTTCTCCTGACCGTCTATGCAGAGCACCGAACGGAATATGAGATGAAGGAAGCGGGCGGGGCCCGCTTCCTTTTTTCGCGTTATGAAAAAACAGGAGAAAATTTTAACGGGTGTAAATTTTCAGCTGCCGCGCAAACTACCGCTGCATGAATGAGGAGGTGTGGGCGCGATGTGGAGAGGTCGCCTGTTTTTTCTGTGCCTTGCCCTGGCACTGCTGTCCGGCTGCGCGCCGGGCGGCCCTGTGGCGGAGGCTGGGGCAGATGCCCAGCTCCCGGCGGACAAGCTGATCGCCATTACATTTGACGACGGCCCACGCCGGAATACTACCGAGCGGCTGCTGGACGGCCTGCAGGAGCGGGGGGCAAGCGCCACCTTTTTCCTGATTGGCAAGCAGATCGAAGGCAATGAGGACCTGGTCCGGCGGATGCAGGCAGAGGGCCATCAGGTGGGCAGCCACACCTGGAACCATGTACGGCTTCAGGGGGTCTCCCGGGAGACGCTGCAGCGGGAGGTAGGCCGTACAGAGGAGACGCTGGAAGCGTTGCTGGGAGGGGGGCCATATTGGCTCCGCCCGCCATACGGGGCCGTGGATGCGGCGGACCGGGAGCTGCTGCAGGTGCCCATGATAAAGTGGTCCATCGATCCCAGGGACTGGGAAAAGCTCAATACAGCCCAGGTGAAGGCGGCGGTCCTGGAAAATGCGGCCCCCAATCAGATCATCCTGCTCCATGATATCTACGATACCTCTGTGGACGCGGCACTGGAGATTGTAGATACGCTTCAAGGGGAAGGCTACCGCTTCGTGACGGTGCAGGAACTGCTGGAAGCCAACGGTATCCAACCGGAGGCCGGCGTGCTGTACTGCTCCGGCGACATATAAAAAAGCGCCCGGTGTGCTGGCACACCGGGCGCTTTCAGCGCGAAATCAGCCCTGCAGGATCAGCAGGACCAGCGTCAGGATCAGGAAGATGGCCCCAACCCATTTGGTGGCGCGGGCCAGCTTGGCGTCCAGAGTCTTGGCCTTGTTGCGGGACAGGAAGGAGTCGGCCACACCGCCGATGGCACCGGAGAGGCCGGCGCTCTTGCCGGACTGGAAGAGCACGATGACAATGACTGCCAGACCGCAGAGAAGCTGCAGGATCGTGATGACGAGCGTTAAAGCGTCCATACAGGATAACCTCCAAAACTTTCAGCCATGCAGCGCATGGATCATGATTTCACAGATGTTAATGATACCATAGTTTTCTCTGTATTTCAAGGGGATTTTGCAAAAAAGCAGACAAATCAAAGCTATGCGGAAGCGTACGGACAGACGACAAAAAAGTTTGAAAATGATGGAACAAATGTTTGCTTTTCCTGCGGCGTTGTGGTATAATACAGCCAGAAATCCAGCGGAGGTGGACACGTATGCGGGAGCTCTCAAAGATGCAGCAGAAAATCTACGAGTACATTGCCGCCTGTATCCGGGAGCAGGGCTACCCCCCCTCGGTGCGGGAGATCGGGGAGGCCGTGGGGCTGAAGTCACCCTCCACAGTCCATTTTCACCTCAAACGGCTTGAGGAGGCAGGCGTCATTGAAAAGGGCGCCGGCAAGGGCCGCGCCATCACGCTGCGGGAATCTCCTAAGCCTGAAAATCAGGTCCCAGTGGTGGGCAATGTGGCGGCCGGCAGCCCCATTCTGGCGGAGGAGTGTATCGAGGACTATTTGACCTTCGATACCGCCGGTCGGCCCGGGGAGTATTTTGCCCTGCGGGTCCGGGGCGAGTCCATGCTGAACGCAGGCATCCTGCCCGGCGACCTGGTGGTAGTTCACAGCCAGCCCACTGCGCAGCACGGTGAGATTGTGGTGGCTCTGATCGATGACGAGGCGACGGTCAAGCGCCTGTCTCTGAAAAGCGGTCAGGTATGGCTGCTGCCGGAGAATGAGGCATATTCCCCCATTGACGGCACCTATGCCCAGATATTGGGCAAGGTGGCCGCCGTGGTGCGGCGCTATTGAAAGGCGCGGAAGCGCGCAAAGAAAGGGCGTGATGGAAATTTTCCATCACGCCCTCTGTTTTCCAAATCCGGCGGTCACGTCCCGGAGGAATGGGGCCTCCGCCGGACCAGCTGGGGCGCAGGGCCGTCCTGCAGCTCCTGGCGCAGCTTTTCCAGCGCCCGCTTTTCGATGCGGGATACATAGCGGCGCGGCAAATGTAAGCGAAAATTACGCCGTCTCAAACGGCGCAACTCCTTGCGAGTTCTGGCTTGCCTCGTCCAGCTGGGCGAAACGGAATTTGATAATGACTTTCTTATCCTCGGTCAGTTCCACCCACTCGATAAGGCTGACCAGCAGCTCCCGGCTCTCCCCGGCGGTTTCGACGAACCGTTGTACCAGTTCCCTGGCCCTGTCCTCACTGCGGACAGGGCTTTTTTGACGCAGCTCCAGTTCCTGCCGCTTTTCCTCCAGTTGCTCCCGTTCCAGCTTGATCCGGCTGAAGATGCGCTGGAAGTCCGACTCCGGCAACAGCCCGCTGAGCCGGTCGGTGTACACCCGATCCAGATTGGCGGTGAGGCTGTCGATCTTGGACTGGAGCATCTGGAGTTCCATCTCCAGGCCGCTCTGCTTCCCAGCGTTCTCCACGGCTTCCCGGGCCACGGGCAGCAGTTCATCTGGGTTCAGATACGCCTGGCACACCTCCCGCACCTTGGCGACCACCGCGTCGGTCACAGTCTTCTCCTTGATGGAGTGGCATGTGCAGACACCCGCTTTGGTGAACCGCTGGTAGGTGCGGCAGACGAAGTACAGCACATCCTCCCCCCTGGTGTGCCTGCGGCTGTTCACCAGCATACGCACCTTGCGGAAAGTTTCCACATCCACCAGCGGCTCGTGGGTGCCCTCCACCACCACCCAGTTGGCCGGGTCCTGCTTCAGGCACTTCTTGGACTTGTAACTGATCTTCACGCTGCGCCCCTGGACCATGTTGCCGATATAGGTCTCGTTTTGCAGCATGTCGGAGATCCGCTCACTGCTCCACAGGCCGGTGTAGGGGC
The DNA here is from genome assembly GCF_934833455.1 of Oscillibacter sp. KLE 1728. Classification (NCBI taxonomy): domain Bacteria; kingdom Bacillati; phylum Bacillota; class Clostridia; order Eubacteriales; family Oscillospiraceae; genus Oscillibacter; species Oscillibacter sp. KLE 1728. The sequence goes on along the minus strand of NZ_CAKVVF010000102.1, from coordinate 24 downwards.
CGGGTCTCGCCACTGGGAGATTAG
>NZ_CAKVVF010000101.1:3042-7270 GCF_934833455.1 Oscillibacter sp. KLE 1728 | reverse complement strand
CATCAATGCCCCCCAAGTGGTAGGTTCCCGACGTGGGAACGTCCAGGCAGCCGATAATGTTCATGGCCGTGGACTTGCCGGAACCGGAGGAGCCTACGATGGCCACGAACTCCCCCTGATCCACCGTCAGGTTGATGCCGTCCAGGGCGTGGACGGGCTCCTCTCCCATGTGGTAGATCTTGTAGATGTCTTTCAGTTCAATGAGATGGCTCACGGGATCAGCCTCCCATCATCATGTCCATCAAACTGGAAGCCTGGTTGCTGATGAGGACCACATCGCCCTCCTCCAGGCCGTCGGTAACCTCGATATACTCGTCATCGTTCCGACCCAGGGTGACCTCCTTGGTCTCCAGCTTGGTGACGTCCACCACGCTCAAACCGTCCTCACTGAGGGCGCCGGGGCCGGGAACAGTCACCGTGTTGCCCCGTTCCACCGCATCCACGGGGATGCACAGGGCGTTGGGGACCACTTCGCCGATGATCTGAGCGGAGACATTCATGCCCGGCCGCAGATCGCCGTAGTCCTCAATGATGATGGTGACGGGATAGCTGGTGGCACCGTTGGCGGTAGTGCCGTTGATGCTGACCTTATCCACCACGCCGGAGAACGTCTGGCCCTCCAGAGCGTCGGCGGTGATCCGCACCTCCTGCCCCACTTCTACCTTGCCGATGTCCAGTTCATCCACTGCCATCTCCAGCTCCAGATAGCTCAGGTCGTAAATCACCGCCAGCGTGCCGGAGGAAGCGCCGTCCACCTTGTCGCCGGCCTTGAAGTTCTTCTCAATCACGGTGCCGGCAATGGGAGATTTGATGTTGTAGTCATCCACCGCGCCGGAGGCAGTGCTGGCAGAGAGCTGGGCGGACTGGAGGTTCAGCCGTGCGCTCTCGATCTGGTCCCGGATGGTCTCGGACTCCACAGTGCACAGCACCTCGCCCTTGGTCACCGTGCTGCCGGCCAGCTTGGAGAAATCGTTCACCGTGCCGGAACCGGAGGCATACACCACAGAAGAGGCGGGCATGGACACCGGAGCCTGGCCGTAGCTGGAATAGCTGCCGATGATGGCGGAGGCAGTGACGGCGTCGGACACTGTACCGGGATTGTTCAGCCGCACCCGGACGGAGACGGCCTCCTTGCCGTTGCTGGTGATGGTGGTAGAGTTGGAGACATAGGTCACCGTGCCCATCTGAGAACCGGCGTAGCCGTCCACAAACACGGTGGCGGCCTGCCCCACATAGAAGTCACTGGGGGAGGCAAAGGGGAACAGGAAGTCGATGGACAGCTCCGTGCTGGCCACGATCTTCGCCAGCTGCGTCCCAGCGGTGACGCTCTCGCCGTTGTGGACGTAGATCTCGCTCACCGTGCCGGAGATGGGCGCCGTGGGGTGCAGGGCCTCCTGGGCCTGCTGATAGGACATCTGGGCCTGCTGCACGGAGATCTGGGCCCGGTCCATGGAATCCTGGGCGTCGCTGCTGTCCATGGTGTAGAGCAGGGTGTCCTTGGTCACAAGGTCGCCCTCTTCAAAGGGAGCGCTGACGATATCGCCGGAGAGCAGGGTGGTGACGTTGTAAGAGTCCGCCGGCTGCAACGTGGCGGTGCCGGAGACGCTGACCGTCAGATCCTGCCGGGTGACGGTGGACACCAGATAGCTGCTGCTGAGTTGGGTGTTGACGTTTTTGGTCAGTCTGGACACGCAGCCCGCCACAATGGCGATCACCACTACCAAAATAATCAGAATTTTCAGCCAGCGCTTCTTTTTCTTGCCGCCAAAGCCCTTCAGGGAGAATTTCTTTTTCTCCGTCTTTTCCGGCGCGGGCACGCTGGGCGCCTCGGCGGAGGTCTCGTTCATCCATTCAGTTTCCATGTTATGTAATCTCCTTGTTCTCGATTTCCGCGGTGGGGCGCTTCCCCATACCGCGCTTGAAGATGTTCAGAATGTTTTCCAGGCGATCCCGGGTCCCGGGATCGCCACCGGCCTGCAGGCCGGTGTAAATCATGGGAGCCGCCACAACCAGCAGTGTGCCCAGGATGTCGCCCAAGTCCCGGTCCTGCCGCAGGTCCAGCAGGTCCGGATTCACTGCGCCGCCCAGGCGCTGGAGAAGCGTTTCCGCATCCAGCATTTCCAGCAGCCCATTCTTCTGCATCCCGCTGTTGCAGCGGATGATTCCGGTCATGGCGCCGATCTCTCCCAGGTGCTGATTGTCGATTTTTGCCTGCACGTAATCATACAGATCCAACAGCGCCTGAAAAATGTCGCCGCCGTTTCGGAGCAGAAACTCCTCCAGCAGCATGAACAACTGATCCACATATCCCTTCAGCAGATAGCGGAACAGGTCCTCCTTATCCTGAAAGTACATGTAAAAGCTGCCCCGGGGGATGCCTGCCTCCTTGATGATCTGGTTGATGGACGCCTCGTTGAAAGGCCGGTGGGAAAACTCCCGGGTGGCCGCCTCCAACAACTTCTCCTGCTTTTCCGCCGGCAGATTCAAAAAAGTGCTGCTCGGCACGCTGTTTCATCCTCTCTTATACGAAATAGAAGGTCCGTTTTCTTCAGCGCCGCCCCTGATTTTATACCTTCCTCCCGGGGGAAGGTCAAGGGGTTTCCGGCGAATGGAAAAAAGAAACATGACAACCTGTCGCTTATCATAGCTGACAAGTTGTCATATTGCAAGAGGGAATTGCGAAAATTCACAAATATTTCACAGTGTTTCCGTCACTTCATACAGAGGCCGGACCCGCTGATAGGGCTGAGGCCGGTACTCCACCGAAGCGATCCGCCGTCCGGAGACACCGTACTTGGGGGAGTAGCCGAATAGATCCACATACCGGTCCAAATCGTCCCGCTCCGCCGCCATGGCCTCCAGCAGCACCGCTGCGGCCCGGGCGTCATCCACCGCCCGGTGGCTGTTCACCGCCTGATCCTCCAATCCGTAGGCTGTGATGGCATCGTTGAGCTTGTGAGGGTAATCCCGCCGGTCCCGGTACACCGTGAGGACATCCAGAAACCGGGGTGCCCGCAGGACATCCGCTCGCCCGAAGGGCCGCAGGAAATGATAGAGGAAGTTCAGATCGAACTGGGCGTTGTAGGCCGCCAGCAGCGTCCGCTCTCCCCCGCCCAACAGGTTGCAGAACGCCTCACAGGCGTCGGCTTTCTCCACGCCCTCCTGTTCCAGCTGCTCTTCCGTGATGCCGGTGAGCTGGGTGATAAAGGGCGGCAGCGTCCGCCCCGGGGAGAGGCGGAGCAGCAGGTCCATGCAGTCCGTCTCTCCCTCCGCGGAAAAGGCGGCGGCCCCCAGCTCGATGATCTCGTCCCGCCCGAACTCGATGCCGGTGGTCTCCGTGTCGAATACCACGATCCGGTCAAATTGCTTCCAAAGGCCTGTCTCCATGGCAGTCCCTCCTGTCGAATGTTGTCTTTTCAGAATAGGGCGGCCAGCCGGAATTGTCAAGGGGGTGCCGCCGTTGACTTTCTCCCCCGGGCCGGATAAAATGAAGGCAGAATCTCGGAGAGGAGGGTACTCTGTGAAGCGCGGACTTGACACCGCCTCCTAAAATCAACCAATTATTTTAGGAGGCTTATATGAACGACAATTTCTGCCCGTCCCACACTGTGGTGGAACTGGATACCTGGGAGCGAGGCCCTGTATTCCGTCATTTTATCGACGACCTGCGCTGTGTCATGAGCCTGACGGTGGATCTGGAGATCTCCCGATTCCTGAAGCGGTTTTCGGCCAGTGGCTTCCGCTTCTACCCCGCCATGATCTGGGCGGTGTCCAACGTGCTCAACGCCCACGCGGAGTTCCGGTACGGCTGGGACGATCAGGGGCGGCTGGTCCTCTGGGACCGGATCGAGCCCTACTACGCCCACTTCCACCCGGACAGGGAGACCTTTGCGAAGCTGGTGACGCCCTTCTCTTCGGACCTGGAGACCTTCCACCGCCGCTTTCTGGAGGATCGGACACGGTACGCCGCCCTGGACCACTTCGACCTGACGGACGTGCCGCCCAACACCTTTGATGTGTCGTGCCTGCCCTGGGTCCGGTACCGCAGCTTCGACATGCACATCTTCGACAGCGGCACCTATCTGGCCCCGGTGGTCACCTGGGGAAAATATGAACGGGAGGGAGACCGGACGATCCTGCCCGTCTCCCTGAATATCCACCACGCCGTGGCGGACGGATTCCATCTGTCCCGGTTTTTCCTGGAGCTACAGGAGCTGCTGGACGCACC
>NZ_CAKVVF010000101.1:0-2942 GCF_934833455.1 Oscillibacter sp. KLE 1728 | reverse complement strand
GAACTTGTCGATTTGGACGCTGTCGCAGTACTGGGCTTTCAGCTCCTGAAGACGGCCGAAGATCTCCGTCTGGCAGTGGGCCTGCTGGAGCTCCGGCGTGGTCCAGCTCTCCACCAGCAGCAGGTCGTCCGGTGCCTCCGCCGCCAGGAAGTAGTCGTACTTCAGGTTCCCCTCCTCTTTCAGGGAGTTGGCCCGGATGCCCAAATCACAGAGGGCCTGATAAAAGGCCTCCCGTTGGCCGGACTTGCAGTGATAGGTGACGTTCCAAGTTAACATAAGATATCCCCTTCCATTTTATGGTCAAATTTCTTCACTTGCGCACTCTGTTTCCGTCAAAAGCTCCGGCGCCAGCCGGGCCATGTCCGCCGGGATGGGCGCCGTCAGGGACAGATGCTCTCCCGTCACCGGATGGTCCAGATCCAGAGCGTAGGCGTGGAGGGCCGGCCGGGGGATCAGGTCCGGGTCCTCTTCCCCGTACAGCCAGTCCCCTGCCAGGGGGCAGCCGATGGAGGCCATGTGCACCCGGAGCTGATGGGTCCGCCCTGTCTCCGGCCGCAGCCGCAGGAGGGACAGGCCGTTCGACCTCCCCAGCACCTCATAATGGGTGACGGCCCGGGCACCGTCAGGCCGGACGCACCGGCCCACCACAGAATTCGGGTCCCGGCCGATGGGGGCGTCGATGGTGCCGGATTTCGGATCCGGACAGCCGATGCACACCGCCCGGTACTCCCGGCAAAACCTCTCCGTGTGGAGCGCGTACCGGAGCCGGTCGTGGATGTAGCCGCTCTTGGCTACCACCATCAGTCCGGTGGTGCCCTTGTCCAGCCGGTTCACCGGGTGGAACACGAAGTCCGCGCCCCGCTGCCAGGCCAGGGCTCCGGCCACGGTGGGCGTGTCCGGCAGGAAATTGGAGGCGTGGGCCGTCATACCGGCAGGCTTGTTCACCACCAGCAGATGGCCATCCTCCCAGACGATGGGCAGGGGCCAGGGCCCCGGCGTGGGGCGCACCCGGGGCGGACGGTGGTCGCTGGTCTCCACCTCCAGCACGTCGCCGGTGTGAAGGATATCCACTGTACGGGCATGGATGCCGTTGACCCGGATGCCGTTCTCCGTCCGGGTCAGCCGGGATATGGCGTGGGAGGAGACATGGAGCGCAGCCTTCAGGATATGCCGGACCGTGGCGCCGTCCTGTTCCGGCGGCAGGGTATATGAAATCGTCTCCATCGGACACCTCTCCTTCGGCGCAGCAGAAAAATCCCAAGCGGCAGACAGGCGGCGTCCAAGGCGGCGAACACACCCCACAGACCGCTCCAGTACCAGGCCGCCGTGTCGAACATGGCCACCAGCAGCCGATGCCAGAAAAGCAGCTCCGCCGCGATGGCGAGGAGGTCGAACAGCACGTATCCACCGCCCAGCAGGTAGGCCCCCCGCCCCCGGTGCAGGCAGAACAGAAGGAACGACAGGGCTCAAAAGGCCGGAACTCCTGCATGGCAAAACCTCATTTCTCTGTTATTGTACTCTGACGCCACTCTGTTTGCAAGGGTTTTGGCTCTGGTAAAACGCCATCCTTCATGGTACAATAGGAGCAGTTTTTTTCAGGAGGAACTCCCATGCTCTTATCCGCAGAACATCTCTCCATCAACTTCGGCAGCCGCCAGCTGCTGGATGATGTGAATTTCTATCTCAACGAGGGGGACAAGGTGGGCGTTATCGGCATCAACGGCACCGGCAAGTCCACCTTTTTGAAGGTTCTCTCCGGCGTCACGGAGCCGGACGGCGGCACCATCTCCCGGAACCCCAACGTCCAGGTCAGTCTGCTGCCTCAGAACCCGGCAATGGAGGAATCCGCCACGGTGCTGGAGCAGGTCTTCCTCCACTTCCCCGCCGAGTTCCGGGAGCTGAATGAGTATGAGGCCAAGGCCATGCTGAACCGGCTGGGGATCACAGACTTTGCCCAGAAGGTGGGGACGCTCTCCGGCGGCCAGCGGAAGCGGGTGGCCCTGGCGGCGGCCCTGATCCACCCGGCGGACGTGCTGATTCTGGACGAGCCCACCAACCACCTGGACAGCGAGATGGTGGCCTGGCTGGAGGACTGGCTCCGCCGGTTCAAGGGCGGCCTGGTCATGGTGACCCATGACCGGTACTTCCTGGAGCGGGTGGTGAACCACATCACGGAGCTCTCCCGGGGGAAGCTGTACCACTATGAGGCCAACTACTCCAAGTACCTGGAGCTGCGGGAGCAGCGGGCAGAGATGGCGGAGGCCAGTGAGCGCAAGCGCCAGTCCATCCTCCGGGTGGAGCGGGAGTGGATCATGCGGGGCTGCAAGGCCCGGACCACCAAGTCCAAGGAGCGGATCCAGCGGTACGAGGCCCTGCTGAACCAGGAGGCACCGGAAACGGACGAGGCCGTGCAGATGGCGGCGGCCTCCAGCCGCCTGGGGAAGAAGATCATCGAGCTGCGGGATGTGTCCAAGGCCTTTGACGGCCGTCCCATCGTCAGCCGCTTCTCCTACAACCTGCTGCGCGGTGACCGCATCGGCATCGTGGGCCGCAACGGCGCCGGGAAGTCCACCCTGCTCCACCTGATGGCAGGCGAACTGGCACCGGACAGCGGCACGGTGGAGGTGGGCGCCACCGTGAAGATCGGCCACTTCTCCCAGGAGGGGCGGGAGCTGGACCTGAACCAGCGGGTCTACGACTTTATCCACGACATCGCCGATGAGGTCAGGACCGATGAGGGCACCTTCTCCGCCAACCAGATGATGGAGCGGTTCCTCTTCCCCGGTGATCTTCAGTCTGTGCCCATCGGGCGGCTCTCCGGCGGGGAGCGGCGGCGGCTGTATCTGCTGTCCGTGCTGATGGAAGCCCCCAACGTCCTGCTGCTGGACGAGCCCACCAACGACCTGGACGTGACCACCCTCTCCATATAGGAGGATTATCTC
>NZ_CAKVVF010000100.1:0-7270 GCF_934833455.1 Oscillibacter sp. KLE 1728 | reverse complement strand
GATGGAGGGCAGCCCCACGGAGGAACCCACTACATGGGGGTAGATCAGGTTTCCCTCGATCTGCTGGAGCACCAGGAACAGCACGATGAACCACAGCGCCTTCCAGGGATCGTCGATGGCGATGAGCAGTGCGCCCACAGCGCAGCCGATAAAAGCCCCCACAATGGGGATCAGGGCGGTCAGGGCGATCAGGACGCCCACCAGCAGGGCGTAGGGCATCCGGAAGATGGTCATGGCCGCGACGAACAGCGTGCCCAGAATGCAGGCCTCCAGGCACTGGCCGGAGAGGAAGCTGGAGAAGGTCCGCCCGGACAGCCGCAGGACGTCCAGCGTCCGGTCGGCCTGCCGCAGGGGCAGCAGGCCGTAAATCACCTGGCGGCCCTGGCGGCCCAGCTTCTCCTTCTGCAGCAGGACATAGAAGGAGAAGATCAGGCTGATGACAAAGGTGCTGACACCGCTGACCACACCGCCGATGAACCCACCGGAGGAGACAATCCCGGCCCCAATTGCCTTGGCGATCTCCAGAGCCTTGGCAGAAAGCTCCTGCCATTGGATCTCCTCCTGCAGCTTCATCAGCTGCTCCTCCAGTAGAGGCCACAGGTCCTGCAGGTTCTCCGCCAGGGCGGTGAGCTGGTGCTCCAGTCGCTGGAAGGCGGCAGGAATCTCCCGAATGATGGACATGACTGCATCTGCGATGCCCGGGCCGATCACCAGGCCAGCCAGGGCCAGCACACCGATCACCGCGACCAGGGTCAGCACCAGGGCCAGGGGGCGGCGGAGCTTTGCGCCCTTCCGGTTTCTGGGGAACAGGTGCCGCTCGATGGCCCGCATGGGCACATTCAGGATAAAGGCCAGGGCGCCGCCCAGCAGAAACGGCGCCAAAATCCCAAGCAGCCAGCCCAGCGCCGCCAGGACTGCATCCAGGCGCTGCAGTGCGCAGTAAAACGCCACACCGCCGCAGACCACCAGCAGAAGTCCTTTGATCTTCTGTTTGTTCCATTCCATGAACGGTAAACTCTCTTTCCGGCCCGGAGGGCCTGTCTCAACGGGCTTCCTGCTCCTTCCGATACTGGGCGGCAGCTTCCAGATACTCCTCCATGGCCGCCTGGTTGCCTTCGATCTCCTCCGGCTTCAGGGGCCGCACCACCTTGGCGGGGCTGCCCAGGATCATGGACCCGTCCGGGGCGTCCATTTTTCCGGTGACCAGGGCCCCGGCACCCACGATACAGTCGCTGCCGATCTTCGCGCCGTTGAGGACAATGGCCCCCATGCCGATCAGGGTGTTGTCCCCCACTGTGCAGCCGTGGACGATGGCCCCGTGGCCGATGGTGCAGCCCCTGCCCACCACCGTCTCCTCGTGGAGGATGGCCCCGTCCTGAATATTGGTGTCCGCTCCCACGGTGATGGGGCCCATATCCCCCCGCAGGACCGCACCGTACCAGATGCTGACGCCCTTTGCCAGCCGCACGTCTCCGGTGACGGAGGCGCCCTCCGCAATCAGCACGTTCTCGTCAGTCTTTCTCAGCTCGTATGTCATGGTCTCTCCTCTTTCTCTCTGATTTCAGATCTCCGGGGCGAAGTTGCCGTCCACGAACACTGGGATTTCCTTTCTGTCGTGGGTAATACCCAGGATGTTCAGGTCCGGCGTGCCCACCATGAAGTCCACGTGGGTGATGGAGTCGTTGAGGCCCCGGGCCTTCAGCTCGTCCTTGCTCATGGCCTGGCCGTCCTTGAGGCAGGGATAGGCCTCGCCGAAGGCGATGTGGCAGGCCGCATTCTCGTCGAACAGGGTGTTGTAGAACAGGATCTTCTGGTTGGAGATAGGGCTGTCATAGGGCACCAGGGCCACCTCGCCGAAGTAGCTGGCCCCTTCATCCACAGTGACGGCGGCCTTGAGGGCCTCCTCCCCCTGTTCTGCGTGAACCTCCACGATCTTCCCGTCCTTCACCACAAAGTGGAACTTGTCAATGATGGTGCCGTTGTGGGACAGGGGCAGGGCGGAGTAGACCACGCCGTTGACGCCGGTCTTCAGGGGAGAGGTGAAGACCTCCTCCGTGGGGATATTGGCGATATAGGTGCGGCCAGACAGAGTCACGTCGTTGCCCGCCTCCCAGATGTGGTCCTCCGGCAGTTCCACAGTCAGGTCCGTGCCCAGGGAGTTGGTGTAGTGGAGGGACTTGAAGTTCAGCTGGTTCAGCTTCTCCACCCGATGGGCCAGGGTCTCGATATGCCGGTGCCACTTGTCTACGCACCTGCCGTCGCCGGTAATGCGCACTGCCTGGAAGATGGCCTCCCACAGTTTGTCCATTGCCTCGCTCTCCGCAAGATCCGGGAACACCTTCTTCGCCCAGCTGGGGATGGGGATGGAGGCGATGCACCAGGGGAAGCCGCCGCACATCTGGAGACGGTCGAAGTCCTTCAAAGCCCTCCCGCTGGCCTGCTGGGCCCGGACGATCCGGCTGTGGTCCACGCCCTTGAGGTTCTCCGGATCGCTGGCGGAGATGGCCAGGTACGCCGCCCCCTCCAGGGCGTAGTCGTTGTAGAAGTGCCGCCGCCACAGGGGCACGGTGTCGAACACCTCGTCAGCCGCATGGAGGTACTTCATCCGGCCCAGTTCATCGTCGCCCCAGTTCATCACCACCTCCCGGCAACCGGCCTGATAGGCCTCCGCCGCACAGAGACGGGCGAAAAAGGCGCACTCCACAGGCGAGGAGATCACCAGCGGCTGCCCCCTCTGGATATTCAGGCCCACCCGCACCAGCAGCTGGGCGTATTCCGTCAGTTTTTCTTTCATGGATTCCATTTGATTCCATCCTTTCCAAGGGTTTCCTCACCCAGAGAATATTGTAGAGCATCTCTCCCGTAAAGTAAAGCGGGGGCCGCCGGGATTCAAAAATCGTTTACGATTCCCCCGCCCGGTCCTTTCGCAGGGAGATCAGCGTGGCGTTCAGCTCCGCCCCCATGATAAGGGTCACAGCGGTCATATATAGCCAAATCAAAAGGGCGATGGCCGTGCCGATGGAGCCGTACAGCAGGGAGTAGTCGGCAAAGTTCTCCACGTATGTGGAGTACAGCCAGTTCAGCGCCAGCCAGGCCCCCAGGGCCGCCATAGTGCCGGGCCAGATGTTCCGCCAGGGCTGGCGGCCGTCCTGAGACAGGGCGTACAGGAAGAACAGGGCGAAATACCCTGCCACCGCCGCCACCGGGAACCGCAGCTTCGCCCACAGCACCGCCCAGAACCGGGGCAGGCCGAAGCTGTCCACGGCGTAGAGCAGCAGCCGGTCTCCCACAGACATCAACGTCAGAGTCAGGGCGATGGTGGCGATCAGCACCGCCGTGTACAGCAGTGTCTTCACCAGCTGGGTCAGCGCGCCTCGGGGCGGGCCCAGGTGATAGGCGATCCGCACGGAGCGCATCAGCGTGTTGGTGGCCCGCATGGGGAAATACAGGGAGAAGAACAGGCCAAACAGTAGCAGCTTCACACTGGGGTTCCGGCCCACATAGGTGAGGTAAACCCCGATGAAGGACACGATCTCCCGGGGCAGGAACTCCTGCACCGCAGCCAGAATGGCATCCACGTCCAGCTGCAGCAGGCCCAGCAGGGAGCTGACAAAGATCAGTAGGGGAAAGATCATGAACAGCAGGTAAAACGCCAGAGCCGCTCCCTGCATCCCCACATTGTGGCGCAGATACCGCTGCACCAGCAGATAGATGCCCCGCAGAAAGCGGTTTTGGGGCAGCTCCATCCAGGCTCGCCTTTGCACGCAGGCCACCTCCTCTCCGTGTGCATCCATAGTATGCACAGAATACCACCGATCTGTTCCGCAGCGGTGCAGAATTCTGTCGGGCGGCAGAGACTCACTCCCAAGTCTGCCAGATTTCCGGATGGTAGCCCACTGTGGCCTCCCTTCCATTGCGGACGATGGGGGTCACGAACAGCTCCGGGTGCTCCAGCAGCTTCTCCTCCCGGGCGTCCGGGGTGATATAGGCCATGTACAGGTCCTCATAGGCCCGGCATTTCGTGTTCACCAGGGCGTCAAAGCCCACTTTCTGCTTGACGGACTGGTACTCCCGGGGGGATAATCCCTTTGAGGGCAGGTCGATATACTGGTACTTAATGCGGCGCTCCTTGAACCAGCGCTCCGCCTTCTTGGAGTCGAAGGACTTAGAGGAACCGAAGATCTGAATGTTCATGCCTGTGCTCCTGTCTCAATAAAATTGGAAATTGGAATGGAGGGTCCGGTATGACGGACAGTATTAAACGGCTGAAGGAACTGGTGGACAGCTCCGACAACATCGTGTTTTTCGGGGGGGCCGGCGTTTCCACAGAGTCCGGCATCCCGGACTTCCGCAGCACTGGCGGCCTATATCACCAGGAATGGAAATATCCGCCTGAAGTGATTTTAAGCCATACATTTTACGAAAGCAACCCCGAAGAATTTTTCCGCTTCTACCGGGCCAAGCTGCTGGCCCCGGACGCCAAGCCCAACGCCGCCCATAAAAAGCTGGCGGAGTGGGAGGCGGAGGGCCGGTTGAAAGCCGTCATCACCCAGAACATCGACGGGCTCCATCAGGCCGCCGGCAGCCGGAACGTGCTGGAGCTCCACGGCAGCGTCCACCGGAACCACTGCCAGCGGTGCGGGAAATTTTACGGTCTGGAGCATATCCTCCGCACGGAGGGCGTGCCCCGGTGCAGCTGCGGCGGCATCATCAAGCCGGATGTGGTGCTCTATGAGGAGGGGCTGGATCAGGGGACGCTGGAGGCAGCCGTCCGCGCCCTGGCGGAGGCGGATATGCTGATGATCGGCGGCACCTCCCTGAACGTCTATCCCGCCGCGGGGCTGATTCGATACTATCAGGGGCACAGGCTGGTGCTCCTCAACAAGTCGCCGGTGGCCCGGGATCTGGCCGCGGATCTGGTGATTACTGACCCCATCGGCGAGACCCTGGCCCAGCTGTGAGGCGCTTCGGCGCCGGAGTTCTTCAGGCAGCCCTCGGAGGGCTGCCTGTTGCTTTATTGAATTTGCAAGTTCGAAAAAAGAAAAATTCAAAAGTTTTCTTATTTTTTCAAAAATATTTTTTAAAACGGTTGAAAATGCAATTTTTTAATGATACTATTGCAAATAGTACAACGGCTGCATGCCGCCGAAAGGAGCGCGCACCCCTATGGTCTGGAAAGAGAACCGTGAGAACGCCTATTGTGAGATCACCCCCGCCATTCTCGCGCTGAAGGAGCAGTGGGAGAAGAAAAACTACATCGACCCCAAGCTCTATAAGGAGTATAACGTCAAGCGCGGCCTGCGGGACGAGGACGGCCGCGGCGTGCTCACCGGCCTGACCCGGGTGGGTGAGATCCAGTCTTACAGCGTCACGGAGGGGGAGCACATCGTCCCCCAGGACGGTATGCTTTACTACCGGGGCATCGATTGCCGGGAGCTGGTGAAGGGCTCCGAGGGGCGCCGCTTCGCCTTTGAAGAGACGGCCTATCTGCTGCTCTTCGGCGAACTGCCCACCGCCGCCCAACTGGAGGCATTCTGCCAGCAGCTGGCCTCCTACCGGACGCTGCCCACCAATTTCTTCCGGGACGTGATTATGAAGGCGCCGCCCCGGGATCTGATGAACACCATGCAGCGGGGCATCCTGACGCTGTTCTGCTATGATGACAAGCCCAACGACATCGGGCTGGAGAATGTGCTGCGCCAGTGCCTGCAGCTGATGAGCAATATGCCCGTGCTGGCCATCTACGCCTATCAGGCCTGGCGGTTCAGTCAGGGGGAGAGCCTGTTTATCCACGTGCCCAAGCCGGAGCTGTCCACCGCGGAGAACTTCCTGCGGATGCTGCGGGAGGACTGCAGCTACACCGATCTGGAGGCCCGGACCCTGGACGTGGCCCTGATCCTCCACGCGGACAACGGCGGCGGCAACAACTCCACCTTCACCAACCATGTGGTCACCTCCTCCGGAACAGATACCTATTCTGCCATCGCCGCGTCCATGGCCTCGTTGAAGGGTCCCCGCCACGGCGGCGCCAACAGCAAGGTGATGGCCATGATGGACGACGTGAAGGAGCACGTGCGGGACTGGAATGACGAGGGCTGCGTGGCGGACTATCTCACCAGGATCCTGAACAAGGATGCCTTCGACCGCAGCGGCCTGATCTACGGCCTGGGCCACGCGGTCTATACCAAGACCGACCCCCGGTGCGAGGTGTTCCGGGCCTACGTGAATCACCTGGCGGCGGAAAAGGGCCGGGAGGACGAGCTGGCCCTGTACGCCAATGTGGAGAAGATCGGCAAGCAGCTGCTGATGGAGCGGCAGCACAAGTCTGTGCTCTCCACCAACATCGACTTTTACAGCGGATTTGTCTATGAGATGCTGGGCCTGCCCAAGGAGCTGTATACGCCCCTGTTCGCCGTGGCCCGTATCGCCGGCTGGAGTGCCCACCGGATGGAGGAGCTCTCCGTGGGAGGCAAGCTGATCCGCCCCCGGTATGAGTGTGTGGAGGAGCACCGTCCCTATACGTCCATGGACCGGCGCTGAACAGGTCAGGCGGCCGGGACCGTCTTCGGCGGTCCCGGCCGAATTCCTGGTCCATGGAAATTTTTTCGACTGATCGGGGAAAAACAGTTGACATTTGGATCTCGACTGGCTATAATAATCAAGCAGTCTTTTTTAGGGGACGAACATTTGCGGCTGTGCTGGAACTGGTAGACAGGCCAGCTTGAGGTGCTGGTGTCCGAATCGACGTGTGGGTTCAAATCCCGTCAGCCGCACCATACGGTGTCTCTGAAAAGATAACCGCTCTATGCGCGAGTGGTGGAATTGGCAGACTCGCTAGATTCAGGTTCTAGTGTCCATTACGGACGTGCGGGTTCAAGTCCCGCCTCGCGCACCACGTTCCACCGGAGGGCTCCCTTCCGGTGGAACACCCCAACGGGGAGATACAGGGAGCAAAGTTCATATCGACGCGCGAGTGGTGGAATTGGCAGACTCGCTAGATTCAGGTTCTAGTGTCCATTACGGACGTGCGGGTTCAAGTCCCGCCTCGCGCACCATGACGAGTGTTCTTATAGCATTTGAAACGCTGTAAGAACACTCGTCTTTTTCTTTTGTTTTCATCCGGCGATGGTGGATGGGGCGTAGTTGACGACTACGCCTTTTCTTGTGTTTACTGACACCTCCGGGGCGGGCAACGGGATCAGCTCCGGGATCTCAATGACCCCTACGCAGTTATAGTGGATACGGAGCCGCTGCTCCCACACCCCGTCGA
>NZ_CAKVVF010000099.1:0-7389 GCF_934833455.1 Oscillibacter sp. KLE 1728 | reverse complement strand
TAAACTTTTCCCGTTGACAAACCCCGCAAAAGTGGGTATAGTAAAGGGAGGATATGCATATCTGCGAGGATGGGGACAGTAGCCCGTCCCTCCGATGCCAAGAGAGCCGCCGTATGGTGCAAGGCGGACACGGAGGACAGCGGTGAAGATCACCCCGGAGCATCCGGCTGAACCGGCAGTAAGCCCGGACGGCAGAGGGCCGTTATCTTCCCTTTCCCCCACGGCTCGTGGGGCAGAGCGGCCGCACCCGGTGCGGCAACAAGAGTGGTACCGCAGAGGTTTCTTAGTGGCCTTTGTCTCTTACGGAGACAAGGGCCATTTTTTTGTTTTCAAATATATTTTCATACACGGAGGTAACACATGGAGTACAAAAAGACGCTGAACATGACCAAGAGCGGCTTTCCCATGCGGGCGGGTCTGCCCAAGCGGGAGCCGGAGATGCTCAAGCACTGGGAGGAGCTGGACCTGTATCATGAGCTGCTGAAGAAGAACGAGGGCAAGCCCCGCTTCGCCCTGCACGACGGCCCTCCCTTCTCCAACGGCGCCCTGCACATGGGTCACGCCCTGAACAAGTCCATCAAGGACTTCATTACCCGCAGCTACGCCATGCGGGGCTACTACACCCCCTATATCCCCGGCTGGGACAACCACGGTATGCCCATCGAGAGCGCCATCATCAAGCAGAACAAGCTCAACCGCAAGGCCATGGGCGTGGCGGAGTTCCGCTCTGCCTGCCATGAGTTTGCCGACCACTATATCGATGTCCAGCGGCAGGGCTTCAAGCGCATGGGCGTGGTGGGTGATTGGGACCACCCCTATAAGACCATGGACCCCGCCTTCGAGGCGCAGGAGGTCCGTGTGTTCGGCAAGATGTATGAGAAGGGCTACATCTACAAGGGCCTCAAGCCCGTGTACTGGTGCCCCCACGACGAGACGGCGCTGGCCGAGGCGGAGATCGAGTATCAGGACGACCCCTGCACCACGGTGTATGTGAAGTTCCCCATGTACGACGATCTGGGCAAGCTCTCCCATCTGGATAAGAGCAAGCTGAACTTCGTCATCTGGACCACGACCATCTGGACCCTGCCCGGCAACCTGGCCATCGCCCTGCACCCGCAGGAGGAGTACGCCGTGGTCCGTGCCGACGGCGGTGAGATGTATATCATGGCCCGGCCGCTGGTGGAAAAGGTCATGAAGATCGGCGGCGTGGAGCACTATGAGATCGTGGAGACCCACCCCGGCGCCTTCTTCGAGAATATGCTGGCCAGCCACCCCTTCCTGCCTAAGACCAGCCGTCTGGTGCTGGCGGATTACGTCACCATGGACTCCGGTACCGGCTGCGTCCACACCGCCCCCGGCTTCGGTGCCGACGACTATCAGACCTGTCTGCGCTATGGCATGGATATGGTGGTGCCGGTGGACGATCAGGGCCGCCACACCGACTATGCCGGCAAGTACGCCGGGATGAAGACCGAGGAGTCTAACCCCGTCATTCTGGCGGATATGAAGGAGAGCGGCGCTCTCTTTGCCAGCGAGGAGATCGTCCACAGCTATCCCCACTGCTGGCGCTGCAAGCACCCCATCATCTTCCGGGCCACCCCCCAGTGGTTCTGCTCCGTGGACGCCTTCAAGGACGAGGCCTGCGCCGCCTGCGACGAGGTCCGCTGGGTCCCCGGCTGGGGTATCGACCGCATGAAGAGCATGATCCGGGAGCGCGCCGACTGGTGCATTTCCCGCCAGCGCCGTTGGGGTCTGCCCATCCCTGTGGTGTACTGCAAGGACTGCGGCAAGCCTGTGGTGACCGACGAGACCATCGCCGCCATTTCCGAGATGTTCGGCAAGGAAGGCTCCAACGCCTGGTTCGACAAGGACCCCGCCGATTTCCTGCCCGCCGGTATGACCTGCCCCCACTGCGGCGGCAAGAGCGGCTTCGAGAAGGAGACCGACACGCTGGACGGCTGGTTCGACTCCGGCTCCACCCACTATGCCTCCATGAAGCGGGATCAGAACTTCTGGCCTGCCGATATGTATCTGGAGGGCCTCGATCAGTACCGCGGCTGGTTCCAGTCCTCTCTGCTGACCGCCGTGGGCGCCTTCGGCAACGGTGCGCCCTTCAAGGAGTGTGTCACCCACGGCTGGACCGTGGACGGCGAGGGCAAGGCCATGCACAAGTCTCTGGGCAACGGCGTGGACCCCGCTGACATCTTCAACAAGTACGGCGCGGACATCCTGCGTCTGTGGGCGGCTTCTGCCGATTACCACGCCGACGTGCGCTGCTCCGACGCAATCTTCAAGCAGCTCTCTCAGAACTACCTGAAGTTCCGCAACACCGCCCGGTACTGCCTGGGCAACCTGGACGGCTTTGATCCCAACAATCTGGTGGCTCCCGCCGACATGCTGGAGCTGGATCGCTGGGCCGTCACCCGTCTGAATGCCCTGATCGAAAAGTGCGCTCAGGCGTACAACGACTACGAGTTCCTGGTGGTGACCCACGCCGTCAACGATTTCTGCGTGGTGGAGCTGTCCAACTTCTATCTGGACATTATCAAGGACCGGCTGTACTGCGATGAGACCGACGGTCTGGCCCGCCGCAGCGCCCAGACAGCTCTGTATCTGATCCTGGATACCATCACCAAGATCATGGCCCCCATTCTGTGCTTCACCGGCGACGAGATCTGGCTGGCCATGCCCCACAAGGCGGGTGACGACGACCGGAACGTGCTGTTCAACGATATGAACGGTGTGTTTGCCGACTACGCTCTCTCCGCTGACGAGATGGCCAAGTGGGAAAAGATCATCGAGGTCCGCGACGCCGTCAACGGCGCGCTGGAGACCGCCCGTGCCGAGAAGAAGATCGGCAAGAGCCTGGAGGCCGATGTGGCCCTGACGGTCCCCGCCGAGGACGCCTTCCTGGCGGAGATGGACGGCGCTGCTCTGGCGGATCTGCTGATCGTCTCCCAGGTGGAGGTCACTGTGGGCGGCGAGCTGGCGGTTTCCGTCAGCGAGGCTGCCGGCACCAAGTGCCCCCGCTGCTGGAAGCACAGCACCGCAGCGGACGAGAACGGCCTGTGCCCCCGTTGCGCCAGCGTGATCGCAAAGTGCGCTGACTTCGGCGAGGTCTAAGCGTCTTATCCGATTCAAAAGTATACGAAACACCCCCGGTGTGCATCCGCGCACCGGGGGTGTTTTTGTTGAGGAAGCGGTGAAGCGGATGTCGGCGGTGTACGCAAGGAGACGAGCGGGAGTTGCTTTTTGAGAAAATATTTTTTAGAATGACTGTAACGAACCGGTCTGGTTCCGGCACAAATCAACAGAAAGGGGGGGAGAGCATGACGGATTTTGACCGGGCGTACCGGGAAAACGCGGAGCTTGTGTACCGCTATGTGTTCTCCCTCACCCGGAATGCGGATCTGGCGGAGGAGGTGACCCAGCAGACCTTCTACGAGGCCATCCGGCATCCGGGGAATTACCGGGGAGAGGCGGCGCTGTCCACCTATCTCTGCGGGATCGCCGGAAACCTGATGAAAAAGGAGCTTTCCCGCCGGGCCAGGGAGAATCACGTTCCCATCGAGGAAATGACGGACCTGCCGGGGGAGGGCAGCGCCGAGGATGCGGC
Source organism: Oscillibacter sp. KLE 1728 (assembly GCF_934833455.1). Classification (NCBI taxonomy): domain Bacteria; kingdom Bacillati; phylum Bacillota; class Clostridia; order Eubacteriales; family Oscillospiraceae; genus Oscillibacter; species Oscillibacter sp. KLE 1728. The sequence goes on along the minus strand of NZ_CAKVVF010000099.1, from coordinate 3,773 downwards.
AATGGGGAATCTGAGCCGGCAGGAGCTGTTCCGCCGTATCCACGCCCTGCCGGAAAAGACCCGGGAGGTGGTGTATCTCCGGCTTTCCGGGGAGCTGCCCTTTTCGGAGATCGGGGCGATCTTAGGGGAGAGCGAGACCTGGGCGAGAGTGACCTTTTACCGGGCAAAGCAGAAATTGTTGGAAGGAGGCGGTGTGTAATGCTGCCGTGCCATATTGTGAGAGACCTGCTGCCGTCCTATCTGGAGCACCTGACGGGGCCGGAGACGGAAGCTGATATTTGCGAGCATCTGGAATCCTGTCCGGACTGCCGGGCAGCCCGAGACGCCATGGCGGCGGACCTGAAAGCGGAAAAAGCGCCGCCGCCGAAGCTGAATTTTTTGAAGCGGCTCCGCTGGCAGCAGCGGCTGGGGGCCATATTGTCCGTGGCGGCAACGCTGCTGTGCCTGGTAGGGCTGTATCGGCTGGAATACTGCTATGACCTGACCGACACGGCGGAGATGAAGGAGATCATCCGGGAGGATCTGGTATCCATTTCTGGATTTCCGTATCACGGAGAGGTGGATGTTCTGGAAACTGCGACGGTAAAGGATCGGATGTTTGTTCTGTACCGGCTGGAACAGAATGGAACGTTTGAACGGCAGGGTATTTATCAATTCCAGCGGGGCTTGTTTGGCGGATACCGCTTTCGGAGCAGAGAATATGACACCTGTCCCATTGTGAATACGAGCCTGATCCAGATAGGCAGACAGCGGTACCTGGAGATCTACACCGCAAACTGGCCGAAGGAGGCTGCCAGCTTCCGGGTATTTCCCGGGTACCGTCCGCCTGCTTATGACGGCGAGGAGGAGATCCTGCCGGACATCAGCACACTGGCGCCGGTGTATGAGGGAACGGCGGCCAAGAGTATCCTTCAGGTGATCCCGGTGACGGAGGAGCAGGTCAAGGCTGGCTTTTTCGGTAGCATGTCCGTGGCTTACTATGATGCGGAAGGCAGCCAGTTGGATACAGGGGAGCTGATAAAGCTGTACCGGAATTCGGAGGGCGGCTCCGGCGGCGGGGGAGGCGGCAACGGAGCTATTTGGCCTGTGGATGTTTTCCAGGTGATCCTTGTCATTTTGGGTATCATTATGACCCGGTATTTCCTCTGCCCGGAGCCGAAAAAGGAACGAAAAGATCATCTATAAAAAGGTCCCCGGAGCAGCGCTCCGGGGACCTTTTATACGGTTCTTGTCTGTTTAGGCTGCGGAGTCAAAGGCTTCTTCCATCAGGAAGATGGTGCCGTCCTTTCCGCTTTCCACAATGGCGTACTGGCGGAGGGCACCGTCCGCGTCCACATAGGAGACGCCCCGGTTAGGGAGCGTTTCCACAAAGGGAATGGCCAGCAGGAGGGGACGGTCCGGGGAAAGGGCATCCGCCGTGTAGAGGTCATCATCGCGGGTGAGCGTGAGCTGGTCGCCGCCCTCCCGGAAACCTACGATGAAATAGTGGAAGTCCGTGACGGAACGGGTGGGCAGGAGAACGATCTCGGCCATGGGGTCCGTCTCCCGGTAAGCGTCATAGCTGCCCTCTGTCAGACCGGCATCCTCTGCGGGAAGGACGGAGAGGGCCTCGCCTTCTAAGGCGGGGGGTTCGGTCTGGGCGGGAGGCTCGGATGGCTCTGCCTGCTGGGGCGGCTGCTCCGGGGCGTGATCTGCTGGTTGGCCGCAGGCTGCCAGACACAGCAGCAGGAAAACGGCCGTCAACAGGGCCAGGATGCGTTTCATGGGATCACTCCTTTACAAGCGGGAAAGCTCAGTCCTTGTCCTTGGCGGCTTCGATGGCCTTGACCTCCTTCAAGGTCCAGCCGGAAACCGTCAGGTCGGCGGCCATCACCGGGTCCACAGGGACAGCCAGATACATATTGTTGCCATAGGTATAAGCGCCGGAGGTGACGCCGATGACCTGACCGTGGGCGTTCATCAGCGCGCCGCCGCTGCTGCCCCGGGAAATGTCGGCGGAGTTGACAATGCAGGGCAGGGCATAACGGTCCAGCTCATGAGCGGTGGAGCCGATGATGCCGGAGCTGATGGCCAGCCCCAGACCCAGAGGGTTGCCGATGGCGTACACCGGATCGCCGGGGCGGATGTCCGCCGTGCCCACCAGATCCAGATAGTTGAAAGCGGAGGTGGTGCGGCGGGACTGATTGGTCCGGGAGACCTTGATTACGGCGATGTCGATACCGGTATCGTAGTAGAGGACCCGCTCTACCTCGTAGGTTTCTCCGTTGAGGAGGGTGGCGGTGGCCTTGATGGAATCTTCGATGGAGTGATAGTTGGTGACGGCCAGACCGTCGGCGCTGATGAAGAAGCCGCTGGCGTCGGCGGAGGAGACCTCATCGTGGACCTGCTCCTCTGTCTCATACAGGCTGAGCTGGAAGGCGGCGGAGAGGTAGCGGTCCGCCAGCTGGCGGGCGGTATAGTCCTTGTTCAGCAGGCCCAGAGCGTTGGCGGCGGAGGCAGTGCAGACACCGAGGTCCATCAGGCGGGAGAGCACCGTTGTTTCCGTTCCCTTATAACAGAAATCCAGCGCGTCATAAATGGCTTCCGCCAGATCGCCCATGGAGAGGATGCCAATTAGCTGGCGGCCGGTGAGTCCGATCCGCCAGGCGAAGGCTGCGGCGTCGGAGATCTCAAAGTCCCCGGTCTTGTCGCTGTAGCCCAGCATCCGCAGCAGCATAGCACACCAGGCGTCGGCGTTCAGGTGACCGTTGGGATCAAACTGTACGTTGCTGACGCCGGAGATCCAGCCCCGGCGGTTGGCGTAGTTCGCAGCGGTGCGGGCCCAGTCCGGCACATCCCGGAAACCGGCAAACCAGCCGTCAGTGTCCGGCTTTTTCTCGCCGCCGGCCAGACGAACCAGCAGCACGGCGGCCTGAGCCCGGGTGGCGGGCTTCGTCAGATCCCGACTGGGATCTTCGGAGAGCAGATGCAGCACCGTCAGGGCATCGGCCCGGCGGGCAGCATCCCCGGTCTGGGCGCTGGCCATGGGGACGGTGCAGATGAGAAGCATCACCGCGCACAGCGCGGAAAGCAGTCGTTTTTTCATGGGAAAGGCTCCTTTTGAATTTGGTGGCATTCATTGTAGCACCGAATGAGGTGGATTGCAAGACACCGGAGCGTTGGGCAAAAGAGGGGGGAGATGGACAGTAGACAGCGATCAAAAAAACTGGTATGATAAACATATCGAGGAAATAAGCTTAACTTTTATGATAAGGAGTGACTTAAAATGGAACTGAAAGACATTTTGAGCAAGTGCGATCACACGCTTCTGGCCCAGACGGCCACCTGGGACGAGATCAAGGCCATCTGCGACGACGGCATGAAGTACGGCTGCGCCAGCGTGTGCATCCCCGCCAGCTATGTGAAGCAGGCGGCGGAGTATGTGGCGGGCAAGCTGCCTATCTGCACCGTCATCGGCTTCCCCAACGGCTACGACACCACTGCGGCCAAGTGCTTCATGGCCACCGACGCCGTGAATAACGGCGCGGAGGAAGTGGATATGGTCATCAACCTCGGCTGGGTGAAGGACCGGAAGTGGGAGGACTTGCTCTCGGAAATCAAGGCCATAAAGGAGGCCTGCCACGGCAAGCTGCTGAAGGTCATCATCGAGTGCTGCTTCCTCACCGACGAGGAGAAGATCAAGCTGTGCGAGATCGTCACTGCCTCCGGCGCGGACTATATCAAGACCTCCACCGGCTTCGGCGGGGGCGGCGCCACCCGTGAGGACGTGGCCC
>NZ_CAKVVF010000098.1:0-7423 GCF_934833455.1 Oscillibacter sp. KLE 1728 | reverse complement strand
GGGCAGCACCACCTGGGTCTCCGGGTCCCCGAAGCGGCAGTTGTACTCGATGACCTTGGGCCCGTCCGGGGTCAGCATCAAACCGAAGTACAGGCAGCCCTTGAAGGGGCAGCTTTCCGCCCGCATGGCGGCCAGAGTGGGCAGGAAGATGGTGTCCATGCACACCCGGGCGATGTCCTCGGTGTAGCAGGGATTGGGAGCCACGGTGCCCATGCCGCCGGTGTTGGGGCCAGTATCTCCGTCCCCCGCCCGCTTGTGGTCCATGGAGGACACCATAGGGGCAATGGCGGTGCCGTCGGTGAAAGCCAGAACGCTGACCTCCGGACCAGTCAAAAACTCCTCGATCACCACCCGGCTGCCGGAGTCCCCGAAGGCCCGGTCCTCCATCATGGTCCTGACGGCATCCTCTGCCTCTTCATAGGACCGGGAGATCAGCACGCCCTTGCCCAGGGCCAGACCGTCCGCCTTGATGACGATGGGGAAGGAGGCGGTTTTCAAATAGGCGAGCGCCGCAGCGGACGTATCGAACACCTCATATCGGGCAGTGGGAATGTGATATTTTTTCATCAGATCCTTGGCAAAGACCTTGCTGGACTCGATCCGGGCGGCTCTGGCGTCCGGCCCGAAGCAGGGGATGCCCGCGGCGTGGAGGGCGTCCACACACCCCAGAGCCAGAGGATCGTCCGGCGCCACCACCGCGAACCCCACGGCGTGGGAGACGGCGAAGTCCACAATAGCGCCGATGTCTGTGGCGCTGATCTGCGGCACACAAACGGCGTCAGCGGCGATGCCGCCGTTGCCCGGCAGGGCGTAAATCGTCTCCACCACCGGATTTTCTTTCAGTTTTTTGATGATGGCGTGCTCCCGGCCGCCGCCGCCTACTACGAGAAGATCCATCGAATCGTCCTCCTTGCTTCGTGTATAAAACAGTGTGAAGAGAGACCGGGGAAAACCGGACAGGCTTTCCCGGTTGATTTGCCATCGCAAATCAGAAAAGGAAACTTCATTGCCCCTATCCGGGCCCAGACTCGGCAGACCCGGCGGCAGGATGCCGGACAGGCCCGCTTCTCTTCAAAGACGCTCAGTGGTGGAACAGCCGCATCCCTGTAAACGCCATCACCATGCCGTATTTGTTGGCTGTTTCAATGACATGGTCATCCCGGATGGAACCGCCGGGCTCAACGATGTACTGGACGCCGGATTTTCTCGCCCGCTCCACATTATCGCCGAAGGGGAAGAAGGCGTCGGAGCCGCATGTGACGCCGGTGAGGGCTGCGATCCAGGCTTTTTTCTCCTCCGCCGTCAGGGGATCGGGGCGCACAGCGAAGGTCTTCTGCCAGATGCCCTCCGCCAGCACGTCCTCATACTCGTCGGAGAGATATACATCGATGGCGTTATCCCGGTCCGGGCGGCGAATGTTCTCCACGAATTGCAGGCCCAGCACCTTGGGATGGTGGCGGAGCCACCAGGTGTCCGCCTTGGTGCCCGCCAGGCGGGTGCAGTGGATGCGGCTCTGCTGGCCCGCTCCCACGCCGATGGCCTGTCCGTCCTTCACGTAGCAGACGGAGTTGGACTGGGTGTATTTCAGGGTGATGAGGGCCACGATCATGTCCCGCTTGGCCGCTTCCGGCAGGTCCTTGTTCTCCGTGACAAGGTTGGTGAGGAGCGCCTCATTGATCTCAAAGTTGTTCCGCCCCTGTTGGAAGGTGACGCCGAACGCGTCCTTGTACTCCTGGGGGGCGGGGACGTAGTCCGGGTCGATCTGCACGACGTTGTAATTGCCCTTCTTCTTGGTTTTCAATATCTCCAGGGCTTCGTCGGTGTAGCCGGGGGCGATGATGCCGTCGGACACCTCATATTTCAGATACCGGGCAGTGGCGGCGTCGCACACATCGGAGAGGGCCGCCCAGTCCCCGTAGGAGCACAGCCGGTCCGCACCCCGGGCCCGGATGTAGGCACAGGCGATGGGGGAGAGGTCTGCGCCCTCCTCCACAAAGTACATCTGCCGCTCCACATCCCTGAGGGGGTTGCCCACGGCGGCCCCGGCGGGGGACACGTGCTTGAAGGACGCGGCGGCGGGCAGGCCGGTGGCTTCTTTCAGTTCCCGCACCAGCTGCCAGGCGTTCAGCGCGTCCAGAAAGTTGATGTAGCCCGGCTTGCCGTTCAGCACCGTGAGGGGCAGGTCGGACCCGTCCCGCATGAAGATGCGGGCGGGCTTCTGGTTGGGATTGCAGCCGTATTTCAGTTCCAGTTCGTTCATGCCTGGGTCTCCTTTCCGGAATACTTGTTGACGATGCGCTGCTGGAAGTCCCGGGTCTCCAGGTCTGTGAAGCGGACGAAGAGGGAGATCCTGTTGGCCTCGTCCAGAGCGTCCCAAACGGCGCTGGCGAGGCTGTCAATGTCCCCTTCCACGGCCACCTGCTCCGGCTCTCCGGCAAAGGAGGGCAGGGGATCGCCGTCTCCGGCGTAGGTGTGGAGGAAGTGGCCGGTCCCCGGCTGGCCGGGATACTCGAAGGTCTGCCGCAGGCAGCGTCTGCCGGTCCCGTCGGCGGCTTTCAGGATGGACAGCTTGTAACTGCCGTTGGGCCCCAGCAGCCCGGAAATCCGCGGGGTCCAGTTGGGACCGTCCGGCTCGAATTCCCGCGTGCGGAGGGCCTGCTCCATGGGAAGGCCCTGCTTTAAAAACTCCAGGATGGTGTCCGTCTGGTCCCCGTTGGTGACGATGAGTCCCCGGCCCATCTGCCGTACCGGGTGGTAGATGATGAGGCTGGGGTCCTCCATCCTGGCGGGGTCCGCCGCCTGGGTACGGATGCCGTCCGGCTCCTCCGCGAAGACGCGGTTGCGGCTGTTGGCGCTGCGGCCCATGATGAAATAGACGGCTACGGACGACTTGCCGTCCGGCGTCATGCCCAGCACGATCCCACGGCCGGGATAGGGATTGCCCCGCAGCAGGGCACATAAATCCTGTTTCACAGATGCTCCTCCTTTTCCGTGGCGATGTGGGCGGCCAGCTGTTCTGCGGCCTGGGGCAGCAGCACCCACTCCGCCTGTTCCATGACCCGGCGCTGCAAGGTTTCCGGCGTGTCGCCGGGCAGGATGTCCACCGCTTTCTGCAGCAGGATGCGCCCCCCGTCCGGGATCTCGTTCACCAGATGGACGGTAGCGCCGGTGACCCTGACGCCACGGCGGAGGGCTGCCTCATGGACCTTCAGCCCGTAATACCCCTTCCCACAGAAGGCGGGGATCAGGGAGGGATGGACGTTGACGATCCGGTCCGGCCAGCGACGGACGAAGTCCGCGGACAGGATGGACAGGAACCCGGCCAGCACGACCAGATCCACCCGGTACTGCGTCAGCGCCTCCATCAGCGCCGCCTCAAACGGCTCCTGCCCCAGCTGCTTCCGGGACAGGGGAATGGCAGGCACGCCGCGGCGCTTTGCCCGCTCCAGAGCGTAGGCTTCGGGATTGCTGGAGAGGACCAGCACGATCTCCCCGTGGGGCAGGGCGCCTGCTTCCTGAGCGTTCAGCAGCGCCTCCAGGTTGGTGCCGCCGCCGGAGACCAGCACAGCGATACGGGCCTTGTTCAGCATAGGATCACCCGTTCCTCTCCGGAGATCACCTCACCTATCACATAGCCGGGGCAGCCGTGCTGGGCCAGGGCGGAGAGGGCCTGGTCCGCCGTGTCCCGGGAGACGATCACCGCCATGCCGACCCCCATGTTGAAGGTGTTGAACATGTCCCGCTCCGGGATGTGGCCGGTCTCCCGGAGCATTTTGAAGATGGGTGGCGTCCGGACGGCAGCCTTCTCAATTTTCACCGTCATCCCATCCGGCAGGCACCGGGGGATGTTCTCATAAAAGCCCCCGCCGGTGATGTGGCTGATGCCGTGGACCTCTGCCGCGTCGATGGCGGCCAGCACCGGCTTCACATAGATGCGGGTGGGGGTCAGCAGGGCCTCGCCCAGGCTCTCCCCCAGATCTTCACAGTAGACCGTCAGATTGGCATGCTCCACGTGAAAGACCTTCCGCACCAGGGAGAATCCGTTGGAGTGGAGGCCGGAGGAGGGCAAGGCCAGCACCACGTCCCCGGAGCGGACCCGGTCCGGGTCGATGATATCGCCCTTGTCCACGATGCCCACGGAAAAGCCCGCCAGGTCGTAGTCCTCCGGCGCCATGATGCCGGGGTGCTCGGCGGTCTCGCCGCCGATGAGGGCGCAGCCCGCCTGGACGCAGCCCTCTGCCACGCCGGAGACAATGGCGGCCACCTTCTCCGGCACATTCTTGCCGATGGCGATGTAGTCCAGAAAGAACAGGGGCTTTGCCCCGCAGCAGATGATGTCGTTGACGCACATGGCCACGCAGTCCACGCCCACGGTGTCGTGCCGGTCCAGCAGCTGGGCGATGCGGATTTTGGTGCCCACCCCATCGGTGCCGGACACCAGCACCGGCTCACGTATGCCGGTCAGGTCCGGGGCGAACAACCCGCCAAAGCCCCCAATGCCGGACACTACCCCGGGGATCCTGGTCCGGGCCACGTGGGGGGCCATCAGCTTCACACCGGCGTAGCCTGCGGTGATGTCCACGCCGGACTTCCGGTAGCTCTCCGAATAACTCTCCATATCAGGTCCTCTCCCTCTCACTGATCTTGCACTCGAATCGGTCTTTGCCGCCGTCCTGGGGCACGGCGGTGGGGTAGCCCCCGCCGAAGCAGGCGGTGCAGAAGCCGCACTGGGTATTGTCCGCCAGCTTCACCACGTCCTGCAGGCTCAGATACCCCAGGGAATCCACACCGATGATCTTTGCGATCTCCTCCACCGAGTGGTTGTTGGCGATGAGCTTGCTGGGGTCATCGATGTCCGTGCCGTAGTAGCAGGCGGCCACAAAGGGCGGCGCGCTGACCCGCATGTGGATCTCCTTCGCCCCGGCTTTCCGCAGCAGGTCGATGGTCCGGCGGCAGGTGGTGCCCCGGACGATGGAGTCGTCGATCAGCACCACCCGCTTGCCCTCCACCACGGAGCGGATGGGGTTCAGCTTGATATTGACCTCGTTTTCCCGCATGGCCTGAGTGGGGGAGATGAAGGTGCGGCCGATGTACTTGTTCTTGATGAACCCCATGCCGTAGGGGATACCGCTCTGCCGGGCGTAGCCCAGGGCGGCGTCCAGGCCGGAGTCCGGCACGCCGATGACGATGTCCGCCTGGACCGGGTGCTCCAGGGCCAGGAAGGCCCCGGCCCGCTGCCGTGCCACGTGGACGCTGGACCCGTCGATGACGGAGTCCGGCCGGGCGAAGTAGATGAACTCGAACACGCAGAGCCGCTTGGGGGCCTTGCCGCAGTGGCGGGTGTCGGACTTGACGCCGGACTTGTCCGCCACCACGATCTCCCCGGGCAGGATGTCCCGCTCGAACCGGGCGCCGATGGCGTCCAGGGCGCAGGACTCGGAGGCGAACACCACGCCCCCGTCCCGCAGTCGGCCCATGCACAGCGGCCGGAAGCCGTGGGGGTCCCGGACGGCGATGAGCTTGGTGGGGGAGGAGATCACCAGGGAGTAGGCCCCCTCGATCCGGTCCATGGCGGCGGAGACCGCCTCCTCGATGGAGGGGGCGCGCAAACGCTCCTGGACGATGATGTAGGCGATGACCTCGGAGTCCGTGGTGGTCTGGAAGATGGAGCCCTGGCTCTCCAGCTCCTGGCGCAATGCGTGGGAGTTGGTGAGGTTGCCGTTGTGGGCCAGGGCCATGCGGCCCTTGTAGTGGTTCACCAGGATGGGCTGGACGTTCCGCTTGTTGTCGGACCCGGTGGTGCCGTAGCGCACGTGGCCTACGGCGATGGTGCCCGTGCCCAGGGAGCGGAGCCGCTCCGCCGGAAACACCTCGTTCACCAGCCCCACATCCCGGTACGCGGTGAACACGCCATCATCGTTCACCGCGATGCCGGCGCTCTCTTGGCCCCGGTGCTGGAGGGCGTACAGGGCGTAATAGGCCAGGGGGGCCACATCCGTCGTCTCCGGCGCGTACACGCCGAACACGCCGCACTCCTCTTGGATGTGGCGGGCCGGGAGCACGGCGCTCAGCTCAGTCGGCATCATGGGCAAGCAGTCTCTGCATGACCTCGGCATAGGCGCCCTCCACGCCGCCCAGGTCCCGGCGGAAGCGGTCCTTGTCCAGCTTCTCATGGGTCTTTTCGTCCCAGAGGCGGCAGGTGTCGGGGCTGATCTCGTCCGCCAGAACGATCGTGCCGTCGGTCAGTCTGCCGAACTCCAGCTTGAAGTCCACCAGCGTGACGCCGCACTCTGCCCAGAAGGCCTTGAGAATGTCGTTGACGGCAAAGGCGTACTTCTTGATGGTCTCGATCTCCTCCGCTGTGGCCAGCTTCAGCGCCAGGGCGTGATAGCTGTTCAGCAGGGGATCTCCCAGTTCGTCGTTCTTGTAGGAGAACTCGATGGTGGGAGCGTCGAATACGATGCCCTCCTCTACACCGTACCGCTTGGCGAAGGACCCGGCAGAGAGGTTGCGGATGATAACCTCCAGCGGCACGATGGAGACCTTCTTCACCAGGGTCTCCCGCTCACTCAGCTCCTGAACGAAGTGGGTGGGAATGCCGGCCTTTTCGATCCGCCGCATCAGATGGTTGGTCATCTGGTTGTTGATGACGCCCTTGCCCGCAATGGTGCCCTTCTTCAGGCCGTTGAAGGCGGTGGCGTCGTCCTTGTAGTCCACGATGTAAAGTTCCGGGTCGTCGGTGCGGAAGACCTTCTTGGCCTTTCCCTCATAGAGCTGTTCCAGCTTCTGCATGGTGCGTTCGTCCTTTCTTTCTGTTGAGAGATTAGATATTTGAATAGGCAATTGATAAACCATTAGAAAAACGGAAGGGAAAGAGAAAATAGAAATGAGAAATCAGAAATCCGGCCGCGGGATGGCGCGGATACGGAACTTTGAGCCGTCCGGTCAGGACGGACTCCAGACTTTCCGATTCCTCATTTCCGATTTCTCACGATTTCAGGAGTTCCTCCTGGAGCTTGGCGTCCTTCTCGGCGATCTGCTCCGCCATCTTCCGCCGTTCCGCTTCCAGGCGCCGGGTCAGGGCCTCGTCCTCCACCGCCAGGATCTGGGCGGCCAGCACAGCAGCATTTTTCGCGCCGTTCAGTGCTACCGTAGCCACCGGGATGCCGCCGGGCATCTGGACTGTGGCCAGCAGGGCATCCAGTCCATCCAGGACGCCCCCCTTCATGGGAATGCCGATGACAGGCAGGGTGGTGTTGGCGGCAAAGGCCCCCGCCAGATGGGCAGCCATGCCGGCGGCGCAGATGACCACGCCGAATCCCCGCTCCCGGGCGGACTTGGCGAACTCAGCCGCCTGGGTCGGCGTCCGGTGGGCGCTGAGGATATGGGCCTCAGAGGGGATGTCCAGGGCGTCCAGCTGGGT
>NZ_CAKVVF010000097.1:0-7450 GCF_934833455.1 Oscillibacter sp. KLE 1728 | reverse complement strand
GGGGATGACCTTGCCCACGGCCTTGGCGGCGCCGGTGGAGGAGGGGATGATGTTGCCGGTGGCGGCACGGCCGCCGCGCCAGTCCTTCAGGGAGGCGCCGTCCAGCAGCTTCTGGGTGGGGGTGACGGAGTGGACGGTGGTCATCAGGCCCTCCACGATGCCGAACTTGTCATTCAGCACCTTGGCGATGGGGGCCAGGCAGTTGGTGGTGCAGGAGGCGTTGGATACGAACGTCATATCAGAGGTGTACTTGCTGTTGTTGACGCCCATGACGAACATGGGCGTATCGTCCTTGGAAGGGGCGCCCATGACCACGTGCTTGGCGCCAGCGTCAATGTGACCCTGGCACAGCTCCTTGGTCAGGTGCTTGCCGGTGCACTCGCAAATATACTCCGCACCCACGGAAGCCCAGGGAATGTCCTTGACCTCCATAGCGGTAAAGACAGGATACTTCTTGCCGTTGACCACCAGGGCGCCGTCCTCGGCGGAGACCTCGCCGGGGAACTTGCCGTGCACGCTGTCATACTTCAGCATGTAGGCCATATACTCGGGGTTCATGAAGGGATCGTTCAGGCCGACGACCTCTACATCGTCATGAGTCAGGGCGGCGCGGAAGACGAGGCGGCCAATGCGGCCGAAGCCATTGATGCCAATCTTGGTTTTCATATCGGAAAGACTCCTTTCACAAAATCAGACGCACCGGCGGCGCGCCGTCGAAACGTTTGCGTAAACGTTTTCTAATAATCGCACAAGTATATTATCATACGGTCGACCTTTTTGCAACTGTCAATTCAGATAACATTTTCTGCGGCAGGTTGTGGATAATCCATAAGAAAAAGGGCATATTTCACAATTTTTACACGAAACAGGGGGAAAAGGGGCTTGACGCGGAGGGAAAGCTGTCCTATACTGAAGTGGCTAATTATTTGCGTAAACCAATAAACCATTGCGCAAGGAGGCTGTCCCATGAAGGTGACCATCAGCGATGTGGCGAAGCTGGCGGGAGTGTCCACCGCCACCGTGTCCCACACCATCAACAATACCCGGTATGTGTCCAACGAGACGAAGGAGAAGGTCTACCGGGCCATCGAGGAGCTGGGATACACACCGGACGCTTCCGCCCGCAGTTTCCGCACGGGAAAGAAAAAGATCATCGGCTTTATTGTGCCCGATATCGCCAATAAATTCTTCGCAACCATGATTGAGTCTGTGGAAAAATATCTCTCCGCCAACGGCTACCAGCTCATCATCGCCAATACCCGGGAGAATATGGACCGGGAGGAGACCAATATCCGCCTGCTGACGGCGGGACTGGTGGACGGGCTGCTGGTGGCCAGCACCATGGACGATTTCCAGCGGTTCGACGCCCTGATCCCCGCGGGATTTCCAGTGGTGCTGGTGGACCGGATCTTTGAGACGAAGAAGTACTCCTCCGTCTGCGTGTCCAACTTCCAGCCCATCTACCGCAGTGTATGCCGGCTGGCGGGAAAGGGCGACCAGCGGATCGGCATCATCGGCGGCCTCCCCCGCCTCTCCAGCACGCAGGAGCGGATCTCCGCCTATCGGCAGGCTGTGGCGGACTGTGGCCTGCCGGAGGATGAGCATTTAATCCAATATGGCGACTCCCTGGAGAACAGCGCCTGCGCCTGCCTGGACCAGCTGCTGGAGCGCAAGTGCGACGCCATCATCGTCTGTCAGGGGCTGATGGCCTCGGAGACCATCATCTATCTCCACCAGAAGGGCATCCAGCTGGCCCAGGACATCGACCTGGTGAGCTTTGTGGACTATGACTCCGATGTGTACGCCCTGTACGCCAATCAGATGGACTCCATCATCCAGCCGGTGGAGGACCTGGGGCAGGCTGCGGGTGAGCAGATCCTCAGACGGGTGGAGGTGCCCGACGCGCCGATCTTTGAAAATGTGCTCACATCCACGTACCGCCCCTACAACCAGCCTCGGGCCTGGTCTCATTCGGACCGCTGAACTGAAAAAACGCGCCGCTTCTGCGGCGCGTTTTTCATGTCCTGGAGACGTTATCCCTGGAAGCGCAGGTGGAAGCGGGCACCGGGATCACCGGCAAAGACAATCGTTCCATCCTCCGGCAAGGTGACGGTGGTGTCGCCCCACAGGACGGAGGAGGCAGTCACCTGGCCATTTCCGTCATACACCCAGAAGCCGGAATTCTCCGGCACCTGCACGGTCATGGTCTTGCCGGCGGCATCGCCGACCTGGTACCAGCGGGCATAGCCATCCGCCTGAACGGTGGTGTAGGAGGCGCCGGATCCAGTGAACAGCGTGGGCGCTGCGGCCGCGTCCATGTAGAGGCTGCCCTTGGCGTTGATCCAGAGGACGCCGTCCCGCTCCTCCAGCTGGTAGTCCACGCCGTCCCGGCTGCCCACGCCGGGCACCTGGATCTCAGAGCGGGCGGTGGTCTCGTCCACGATCCGGGCGGCGCCGATATAGCCGGGGATCGTTTCCGGCACCTCCGCGACCGCGGCGGCGTCCGCCAGCGCCAGGAAGGTCTGGGAGTTGTATGGCTCGTTCATGGGCAGGATACCCAAGGTGGCGATGCTGTCCCAGGCGGCGGCTACCTCAGGAGAGAGATCGTTCTCCGGCAGCTTCACGGCGGCGTAGTTGGCGATGGGCAGCGCCCCCAGGCCCGGCAGAGGGGAGACGGCCTGCTGGTACAGATAGGTCTGGCCGTTGCGCTCTTTCACAAAGGAGATGTAGGACAACCCGGTGGAATCCCGGAAGGAGCCGTCGCTGCAATAGGTGAAGGTCTGGGCGGGGATCGAGGTGGGATAGTTCAGGTAGGACATGGTCAAAGTGCCGTCGGCCTGGATATCCACCTGATACTGGGCGGAGGTGGAGCCGTAGTACCCGGCGTTTTCCAGCTGTTCCGCGGGCATGGCGGCGGACTCCGCCGCGGGCAGGGCCTTTACAGCCTGGTCCACGGTGACGCCCTCCTCCGCCAGAGCGGCGATGAGGATCTGATTGGCGGCCAGCTGGTCATAGGTGGACACGCCGCCGGAGCTGACCACAGCCGCGGCCATGTCATACTCAGGCAGGACCACCAGGCCGGCGTGGTAGTACAGGGTGTCACCGCCTTTCACCAGGGCCTGGATGTCGCTTTGGCAGAAGGGATACCACTCCATGTTGTCCCAGCCCAGGCCGTAGGCCAGGGAGTCCGGCTCTCCGCTTTCGGGCCACAGGCCCCGGCTGTACTCCGGATAGGCCATGGCGTCCAGAGAGGACTGGCGCAGCAGCTCCGTGCCTGTCAGGGCACCGCCGAAGGACGCCAGATCGGAGGCCGTGGCATAGATGCCTCCGGCACCGATGGCGTTCAGGGCATCCTGGGGCAGGGCGCGGGGGTCGGTGCCCCGGTAGATGGGGGCCAAATCGTTGGCGTCAAAGTCCCCGCCGGGAGCAAAGGTGCGGTCCAGGTCCAGAGGGGCCAGGATATGTTCGTCCACATAGTCCATGAAGTCCATGTCAGTGACGGCCTCCACCACCAGCTCCGCCAGGGAGAAGCCGTCGTTGCAGTAGACGCTGAAGGCGCCGGGGTCCGCCGCCAGCCGCTGGGTGGAGAGCTTCTCCAGCAGGGTGTCATGGGCGCGTGTGCTGGCCTCGCCGAACAGCATGGCGTCAGAGAGGCCGGTGCCCAGGATGCCGGAGGAGTGGTTCAGCAGCATCCGAACGGTGATGTCCTTGTAACGCTCGTCCGCCATTTTGAAGTCCGGCAGATACTGGGTCATCGGGGCGTCCAGAGAGACCTTGCCGTCCTCCGCCAGCTGCATCACCGCCACGGTGGTGTAGATCTTGCTGACGGATCCGATGCCGTACAGCTCGTCCCCGGTCATCAGGCGGTTTTCGGACCGGGAGAAGGTGCCTGCCTCTCCGGTGAGAACGATCTCCCCATCCTGCCACAGCGCGTATTGCAGGCTTTGCGCGCCGCCGTACTGGGCGGCGTAAGAGGCGGCGGTGTCCGCCAGGGTTTGCAGGTCCTCCGCGGCGATCTCGGTTTCCGCCGCCGCGGCGGGGACCGCCAGGCTCACGGCCAGGAGGAGGGCCAGAACCAGGGCTCTCCAGCGAGTGTGAAGTACGTTCATAACAGTTCCTTTCCCGCCCCACAGGGCGTTTGTGCCGGACGCTCCGGCGAGATGACAGTGCCAGGATACACCTTCCCCCCAGGGGAAGGTCAAGTAAAAAATCCGGAAAGATCCGGTCCAACAGACGTTCCCGGGGACGGATACCCGTCCCCGGTGTCTGCCGGAAACACAAAGGCGGTGTTGAGCGCAGGACTCAACACCGCCTGATCTTCTGGATCAAAGCGCAACACAACGCCCACTCCCCGGGTTCGCACTTGAAAAAAGCGCACCCCGCCGGTATAATGGGAAATACGGTGCAGTCAGATGACTGTTGTGTTGAGTGGTCATGACACTCATCACAGGGACATAGCGGGTGGCCGCCCGCTATGCCCTGCCGCAGTTTATGCTTCCGCATTCAGTTTAACCGATGGAGAATGGAAAATCAAGGGCTTTCCAGAGTTTCTCGCCATATAGAAAACGGCACGGCAACCGCCGTGCCGCTCTTTTTATGTCTTGCTCCGCCCTGCCGCCAGCATGAACAGCACGCCGATGACGCCGAAGACCAGGCACATCCCCAGCATGGCGTCGGCGCCGCCCCAGTCGATGGCGTACCCCGCCAGGAAGTTGCCGAACATGGCCCCCAGGCCGTTGGAGGCGATCATCATAATGGACTGGCCCTTCACCTGGTCCACCGGGGAGACGTTTGCGTTGGCGTAGTAGACCGAGGCGGGGGTGAACAGCCCGTACCCCAGCAGCTGGACGGGCTGCACCAGCAGGAGTCCGGAGAGGCCGGGGGCCAGCAGGAACAGCAGGGGCTTCACCGCCATGAAGCAGATGGACATCCGCAGGGTCCCCGCCGCGCCGAAGCGGCGGAACAGCGGCGTGAACAGCAGCGCCGCGGGCAGCTCCGACGCCCCCATCAGAAACAGTGCCAGACCCAGGTGCCCCTCGTCGCCGCCCCGGTCTGAGACGAGGTTCACCATGAAGCTGACGATGGGCATAATGGCCGCCAGGGTGAAGAACAGGCTCACCAGCGTCAGGGTGAAGGGGCGGCTGCTTTTCAGAATGTACAATATGGAGTGGGGCCGCTCTCCCCCGCCCTGGGCCTGCAAGGCATCTTTGGGAAAGGCAGGGTACAGGGCCACCACCGCGATCATCAGCACCAGCAGCGCCATGTGGGTCAGCAGCAGGCTTTCTGTTCCGAAGCGCACCGCCTGCTGGCCGCACGCAACGCAGGCCAGGGCATAGGACAGAGACCCCAGCCCACGGCTGAGGCTGTACGACATGTCCACCCCGGCGGCGATGAACTGTACCGCCATGGAGTCCAGCAGAGGATAGGCGTTCAGCTCCAGAATGCCCAGGGTCAGGAAGATCAGGGCGGTGCCCCAGAAGCCGGGGCGGGTGGTGTAGAATACTACATTCACCCCCAGGGCCAGCACCAGACAGGCGTTCAGCAGGCGTTTGATCGGCACCTCCGGGTGGCGGTCCGCCCAGCCTCCCAGCAACGGCTGAGCCAAAATGCCGGCAAAGCAGCGAATGGAGGCAAAGATCCCCGCCTCCCCGCTGGTAAAGCCCCGCCCCAGCAGCAGAGAGGTCTGGTAGCCCGCGAAGATGGCAAACATGGCCCAGTAGACCACGTGGACCAGCGTATAGGATACGTTCAGCCGCCGCAGAGAGGGGAATTCGGTCATACGGTCTCCTTTCCGGGAATCAGCAGACCCAGCAGGGGTTCAAAATCCACGCCCTCCCGCATAGGCAGGTCTTCCGCCGCGGTCCGCTCCGCGCAGGCACGGACGAACGCCGCCGCCTCTCCGGCGGCGGAGGAGAGGGACTCCCCCCGCACCAGGGCCCCGGTGAGGACGCTGGAGAACACGTCCCCGGTGCCGTGGAACTCATGGGCCACATAGGCGGTCTGAACGGCCTCCGTCTTCCCGGTGCGGGCGTCGAAGCAGACGGCGCCGGTCCGGCCGGGGGCCAGAGAAGCGCCCGTCAGCACCACAGACCGCCGCCCTCCCAGGCTCAGCCGCTCCGTGATCTCCCGGAGGCCCGCCTCGCCGGCGGGCAGCGTCTCATAGCGCTGGCCCAGCAGCAGCGCTGCCTCCGTCAGGTTGGGGGTGATGACGTCCGCCAGCTCCGCCAGCCGGGCCATGCCGCTGCACATGGCGGCGGTGTAGGTCTGGTAGACCCGGCCGTAGTCCCCCATCACCGGGTCCACCACCACCACGGTGTCCGGTCCCCGGAACCGGCAGATAAAGTTCTCCACCACGCCGATCTGCCGCTCACTGCCCAGGAAGCCGCTGTATACAGCCTGGAATGTCAGGCCCAAGCTGGCCCAGTGGTCCGCCACCTTGGACATTTCGTCGGTCATGTCCAGAAAGGTGAACCCCTCGAACCCGCCGGTATGGGTGGAGAGAAATGCCGTGGGCAGGGGGCAGCACTGGACCCCCATGGCGGAGAGAATAGGAATGGCCACAGTGAGAGAACACCGGCCGAAGCCGGACATGTCATGAATGGCAGCAACGCGTGGGGTCATCATGGTACGCTTCCTCTTTTCAATGGTTTTGAACAGACTGCATTTCATTGTATCGTAGATTTTCCTATTGTTCAAGAGGAAGAGATGTGATATACTGCAACTATCCCAGCATCATCTCTGCGGGTATGGTGGAATTGGCAGACACGATGGATTTAGGTTCCATTGGGCAACCGTGCAGGTTCAAGTCCTGTTACCCGCACCAGCTCGCCGCAAGCGTCATATCGCTTGCGGTGAGCTTTTTCATTTCATTGCAGAGCTTATCGTGCGCTCGTTCTGCTGCTTTTCGATTCCAAACTGAACCAACTTCACTGGGCTTCGGTTTGGGTCCGCCGCTTTGCGGCGATTTTATCTTACTCACGAGGTAATATCGACTCCAACCGGCCCTGCCATCAAAAGGGGCATCTTTTTGGGATGTCCCTTTTGACGGGTTTCGCTGTCCGGAGGGATGGCTCCGCCCTCCGATGCTCTAAAATACGCGGGTGAATGAATTTGCATTGCGCTAGGCATCCGCTTTCCGGGAAAACACCTGCCCGCCGCCCGTGCCGACTGGAAGGGCGGTGCTGAAAATGTGGATTTTGACCGAACCGTTCCCGCCCAAAAAGAACGATATCCAGAGGCCGCCGGTTTTTGACGTTCGGCGGCCAGAGAACGGCTCCAAACAGCCGGTCCCCTTCTGTGCTTCCACGGTCCCGCAGCCACTGCCGTGCCGCTGGCCGCGCCCTGATTGAAACTAAAAAAAGGAGACGCGCTGAAAAGCGCGTCTCCTTTTACAGCAGAGTTTGACCGTGGTGCATCCGGCACGGCAGGGCGGCGGATCAGACCTCCAAAT
>NZ_CAKVVF010000096.1:1331-7529 GCF_934833455.1 Oscillibacter sp. KLE 1728 | reverse complement strand
GTGATAGAGCTTCTTCGTCTCGTACCGGGCCTCGCAGCTGACGTTGATGCCCAGCCGCCGCAGGAGATTCTCGTCCACCTCGCTGAGCACCACGCTGAAGTGAGCGTCACAGCCCCGGAGCTTGGGCAGCTGCTGCTGGGCCAGCTCCGCCAGGGGGTTGGTCAGGGCGGAGATGGTGAGCGCCATCAGCACTTCATCCGTGTGGAGCCGGGGGTTCTTGTGGCCCAGGTACTGGGTCTTCAGCCGGCACACCGGCTCCAGCACCTGGGCGGAGATCAGCTCGAACTGGTCACCGATGCCGCCCACGGCCTTCAGCGCGTTCAGCAGCAGGGCGGAGGCCGCCCCCAGGGTGTCGGAGGTCTTGCCGGTGACCACCCGGCCGTCTGGCAGCACCATGGCGCCGGCAGGGCCGCCGGTGGTCTCCGCCTTCAGCAGGGCAGCGGACACCGCCGGGCAGATGTCCGGTGTGACGCTCGCCTGTTGCATCACCAGCTCCAGCTTCCGCACCGGCTCGTCCCCGGCTTTGCCCCGCAGCCGCTCCACGCAGGCGGTGTAGTAGCGCCGCAGGATCTCCATGCGGCTGGCGGCGCAGCACACCGCGTCGTCACAGATACAGTTGCCAACCATGTTCACTCCCATGTCCGTGGGGGACTGGTAGGGGGACGTGCCCTGGATCTTCTCAAAGATGGCGTTCAGCACCGGGAAGATCTCCACATCCCGGTTGTAGTTGACGGCAGTCTTGCCATAGGCCTCCAGATGGAAGGGGTCAATCATGTTCACGTCGTTCAGATCCGCCGTGGCCGCCTCGTAGGCCAGATTCACCGGATGCTTGAGGGGCAGGTTCCAGATGGGGAAGGTCTCGAACTTGGCGTAGCCCGCAGCGATGCCCCGCTTGTAGTCGTGGTAGAGCTGGGAGAGGCAGGTGGCCATCTTGCCGCTGCCGGGGCCCGGCGCCGTCACCACCACCAGCGGGTGCGTGGTCTCCACATACTCATTCTTTCCAAGGCCCTCGTCGCTGACAATGTGCTGCACGTCGGAGGGGTAGCCCGCGATGGGATAGTGGCGGTAGCACCGGATGCCCAGGGTGGTCAACCGCTTCAAAAAGGCGTCCGCCGCCCCCTGGCCGCTGTACCGGCTCATCACCACGCCGCCCACATAGAAGCCCATGCCCCGGAAGATGTCGATCAGCCGCAGCACGTCGTCGTCATAGGTGATGCCCAGGTCCCCCCGGACCTTGTTTTTCTCGATGTCTGCGGCGTTAATGGCAATGAGGATCTCCACGTCGTCCTGCAGCTGCTGGAGCATCCGGATCTTGCTGTCCGGCTCGAATCCCGGCAGCACCCGGGAGGCGTGGTAGTCGTCGAACAGCTTGCCGCCGAACTCCAGATACAGCTTGCCGCCGAACTGGGCGATGCGCTTTTTGATCTGCTCGGACTGGGTGGTGAGGTACTTCTGATTGTCAAAACCGATGGCCGGCATACGATCTTCCCCTTTTCTCTCTGGTTGTTCAAAATCCGGTGATAGTATACCACACCCTGTCCCGTTTTGGAAGTGGAGAACCAAGGCTTTTCCGCTGCGCCCTGCATCTTGCAGGCGGCCAGCTCCCATGGTACAATCAGCGGAGAATTTGCAGGGAGGGGATCCAGATGCGCAACACCTTTGACCGCTTCAATGGCCGGCACCAGGACTATCAGGCCGCCAGACCTTCTTATGCCCAGGAATTCCTGGACTGGCTGGGAGAGCTGTACGCGCCGCCGGAGCGCTATACAGCGGCGGACATCGGATCCGGCACCGGCAAGCTCTCCGCCCAGCTGCTGGCAGCGGGCTTCCGCGTCTGCGGCGTGGAGCCGAATCCGGATATGCGGGGGGCGGCGGAGGCGCTTCTGGGCGGCGATCCCCGGTTCTCCTCCTCAAATGGAACGGACCATGATACCGGGCTGCCGGACCGGTCCGTGGACATGGTCGCAGCGGCCCAGGCCTTCCACTGGTTCGACGGTCCTGCCTTTGCGCGGGAGTGCCGCCGGATCCTGCGTCCCGGCGGGCGGGCCGTTCTCGTCTGGAACGTCCGCGGGTCTGCACCGATGAACCAGGCCTTGGCCCAGGTCTTTCGGGAGCACTGCCCGAGCTTTCACGGATTCACCGGCGGGATGGGGGAGGACGACCCCCGCATCCGGGATTTTTTCGGCGGGGCGTATGAAAAGCGGCGGTTCCCCAATCCCCTGACGCTGGACCGGGACCGATTCCTCCGGCGGTGCTTTTCCAGCTCCTATGCCCTGCGGGAGGGAGACGCGGATTACGAAGCCTTTCGGGCGGCGCTGGAGGCGCTGTTCGACACTTTCGCCTCCGGCGGGCAACTGATTCAGCCCAACGAGACTGTGGCCTATGTGGGGATCCCCGCCGCTCCCCAGGGATGAGGCATTTCCAGAATTGAAAGGTCGACCTTATCAGAAAAAATAATGCTTATTATTACAAGTTCAGGCTTTACTTATGGAAAATCAGCCGATATAATAACTAAGGTTGGGCATCTTTGGAGAAAAGGTCGACCTGACCGGAGTGTCTGTAAATCAAAACCGGGAGGTTTTTGGATATGTCAAATTGTGCCATCGTGGGAATCAACTGGGGAGACGAGGGCAAGGGCCGCATGGTAGACCTGGTGACCGCGGACTACGACGTGGTGGTCCGCTATCAGGGCGGCGGCAACGCCGGCCATACCGTGGTGAACGAGTTCGGCAAGTTTGCCCTGCACCTGCTGCCCTCCGGCATCTTCCGCAAGGGTGTGGTGAACATCCTGGGCAACGGCGTGGCTCTGGATTGCGAGAGCCTGTGGACCGAGATGTCCGACGTCATGGACCAGGGCGTGGCCATCACGCCGGAGAACCTGAAAATCAGCGACCGGGCGTCCCTGCTGCTGCCCTGGCACCGGGACCTGGACTCCCTGGAGGAGGCCCGCCTGGCGGACAAGAAGTACGGCTCCACCAAGCAGGGCATCGCCCCGTTCTATTCGGACAAGTACCAGAAGAAGACCATCATGGCCGGCGAGCTGCTGTACCCGGAAAAGCTCTGGGACCATCTGGCGGGCATTCTGGAGTGGAAGAACCTGACGCTGGAGCGGGTCTACGGCGCCAAGACCTACACCATGGATGACCTGAAGGCATGGGTAGCGGAGTTCGGCGAGAAGATCAAGCCCTTCATCTGCGACACCGGCGCCTTCCTGCGCCAGGCCCAGGCCGAGGGCAAGCACATCCTGTTTGAGGCCCAGCTGGGCTCCCTGCGAGATCTGGACTACGGCATTTACCCCTACACCACCTCCTCCAACCCCATTGCGGCGTATGCCCCTGTGGGCTCCGGCCTGCCCACCGCCAAGCTGGACAAGATCATCGGTGTGGTGAAGGCATACTCCTCCTGCGTGGGAGAGGGCCCCTTCACCTGCGAGTGGTTCGGTGAAGAGGCGGAGAAGCTGCGGGAGGCCGGCGGTGAGTACGGCGCCAAGACCGGCCGGCCCCGCCGGGTGGGTCCCATCGACATCGTGGCCACCCGCTATGGCATCCAGTGCCAGGGAGCCACGGACATCGCCCTGACCAAGCTGGATGTGCTCAGCTACATGGATGAGATCCCCATCTGCGCCCGATATGAGCTGAACGGGCAGGAGACCGACGCGTTCCCCTTCCCCGCCGTGCTGCCGGACGCCAAGCCCGTCATGACTGCCATGCCCGGCTGGAAGTGCGACATCTCCGGCGTCCGGAAGTGGGAGAACCTGCCGGAGGCGGCCCGGAACTATGTGGAATACGTGGAGCGGGAGATCGGCTGCCATATCACCTATGTGTCTGTGGGACCGGAAAGAGATTCCATCATCATTCGGTGAGGAGGAAATCCGATGCTGTTTGCCGTATTCGGGTGGATCGCGTTGGCAGGTGCCCTCTGCTGGCCGTTTCTCCTTTACCGGATCATTTCAAAAGCATCGAAGGATCGTTCCGCGGGTGTCGAGTGTTTCCTGTTGGCCCTGTTCAGCCTGGATTTTTGTCTCTGGCTGCTCACAGTCTTTAACACGCTTCCCACTTCATAATGCTTCGCCTCCGGCGAAACAGACTGCACCCTCTGGAGGCACCCGTTGCGGTGCCTCCTAAACTTTGAAACAAAAGAAAGGTGGCCCACTTATGCCCAAAGATCGTTACGAATCCCCTCTGGCGTCCCGGTACGCCTCTGATTTTATGCTGTGTCTGTTTTCTCCGGACACGCGTTTCCAGACCTGGAGGCGGCTGTGGGTGGCCCTGGCCCGGGCGGAGCACAACCTGGGCCTCCCCATCACGGCGGAGCAGGTGGCGGAGCTGGAGGCCCACATCACCGACATCGACTATGAGACGGCTTCGGCGCGGGAGAAGGAGGTCCGCCACGACGTGATGGCCCACGTCTACACCTACGGCAAGGCGGCCCCCTCCGCCGCGGGGATCATCCACCTGGGGGCCACCAGCTGCTATGTCACCGACAACGCGGATCTCATCATCTACCGGGAGGGCCTGCGGTATCTCCGGGGAGAGCTGCTGGCTGTGGTGGCGAACCTCAGTAAATTTGCAGAGCAATACAAGGCCACCCCCACCCTGGGCTATACCCACTATCAGCCCGCCCAGCTGGTGACGGTGGGCAAGCGGGCCACCCTCTGGATGCAGGACCTGCTCTCCGACCTGGAGGAGCTGGACTTCGTCCTGGACCACATGAAGTTTCTGGGCTGCCGGGGCACCACCGGCACAGAGGCCAGCTTTATGGACCTGTTCGATGGAGACGGCGCCAAGATTGACGAGATGAACCGGCAGATCGCCGCAGAATTCGGCTTTGAGCAGTGTTATGCCGTCTGTGGCCAGACCTATCCCAGAAAGGCGGACAGCCGCATCCTGAACTGCCTCTCCGCCATTGCCCAGAGCTGCTACCGCATGGCCAACGACATCCGCCTTCTCCAGCACGACCGGCAGGTGGAGGAGCCCTTTGAGAAGAACCAGATCGGCTCCTCCGCCATGGCCTACAAGCGCAATCCCATGCGGTCCGAGCGGATCTGCTCTCTCAGCCGCTACCTGATGGCAGACGCTATGAACGCCCCCATGACCGCCTCCGTCCAGTGGCTGGAGCGGACCCTGGACGACTCCGCCAACCGCCGCATCTCCATGCCGGAGGGCTTCCTCTGCGCCGACGCCATCCTGCGTCTCAGTCAGAACGTCACCGACGGGCTCCACGTCAACGAGAAGATCGTGGACCGGACCTGCCGGGAGTACCTGCCCTTCATTGCTACGGAGAACCTGATGATGGAGGGCGTCAAGCGGGGCGGCGACCGGCAGGCGCTCCACGAGATCATCCGCACCTGCTCCATGGCCGCCACCGCCCGGATGAAGGAGGGGGAGCCCTGCGACCTGCTCTCCCGCCTGGCGGCGGAGCCTGCCTTCGGCATGACCGAGGCGGAGATGGAGGCCGTGCTGGACCCGAAGCTGTACATCGGCCGCTGTCCGGAGCAGGTGGACGCCTTCCTGGCCCAGGTGAGGCCCCTGCTCTCCGGCGCCAGCCGGGAAGTCCCGGAGATCAGTCTCTGACCGTTTCATACCGTCCGGGCGCCCTGCCCGCCGTGCCTGCGGCGGGAGGGGCGCCGGAACGCTTTTCAGGCGGAACCCCTTCGGCTGTCCCGGAGCGGAGGAGCCGGGAAGGCTGCCGGAAATGGAATGCCGATTTTGTGGGTTTTGACGTTGACAGTGCGCTGCTGGCGGTGATACACTGCTACCATCGCTTTCGAGATCGAGGCCAAATCCAACCATCAGAAGGCATTGATGGAGAAAAGGATCGTGGAAATTCCGGTTCAGTGAGCGGGGGCAGTGGGAAGCCCGTACAAAGAGTCCGCGGGAAGAAGACTCTGCAGCTGCATTCCGAACGCGGATCTCCGCTAGTAAGTGCGACGAGTTGTGATCGTTATCTCACACGGGCTTGTTGGAGCTTTGAAAGGGATCCCATCATGGGAGCAAATTAGGTGGTACCGCGGATCGCAGCTATTCATCCTAAGATTTTAGGAGAAAGCTGCGTTCTTTGTTATACGCTCCATAGCAAAGAGTGCTCTGCGCCAGTACCCTGCCCTTTGGGCAGTCGGCGGCTGATGCGCAAATTCATCCGGGAGGCGCTTCTGCCCATGTGCGGGACCATCGTTTTTTCAAAAGACCTGTACCAAGG
>NZ_CAKVVF010000096.1:0-1321 GCF_934833455.1 Oscillibacter sp. KLE 1728 | reverse complement strand
CCATGGCGCGGTCATAGTTTTTGAAAAAAGACCTGGACCAAGAAGGAACTGCTGCCCATCTTTGATCGGATCTGGTCCCGTAGGCTGGTCATGTTTGGGGCTTGAGATGCTGCGGAGGAAGTGCGGCCACTGCCCGCCCTCCATCAAGGTGAGCCTGCTGGACCGGGAGATCTTCGAGCAGTATTATCCCGGTCAGGCCCGGATGATCCGGGACTTCTAGATGCCCAACCGGTCCTAGGGGATGTGACGGGGACGATCCCTGCGTCCGGGGCCCCTCCGATGACGGCGAGAGCGGCAAATGAGGCGGAAAATCCGCATTTCCTGTTGAGTTTTCCATATCTGATGTGATACGATACATTTTATAAATACAGGAGGATGAAACGCATGAGTACCACCACGAAACTCTCCGATCTGTTCGGCAGCATGGTCTTCAATGAGGACACCATGAAGGAGCGCCTGTCCTCTGCGTCCTATGAGGCGTGGAAGAAGTGCGTTACAGATGGAACGTCTTTGGATATCTCCACCGCCAATGAGATCGCCCAGGCCATGAAGCAGTGGGCCGTGGAAAAGGGCGCCACCCACTACACCCACTGGTTCCAGCCCATGACCGGCGTCACGGCGGAGAAGCACGACAGCTTCATTGCCCCTGCCGGCGGCGGCAAGATCCTCATGGAATTCTCCGGAAAAGAGCTGGTCCGGGGTGAGCCGGATGCCTCCTCCTTCCCCTCCGGCGGTCTGCGGGCCACCTTTGAGGCCCGGGGCTACACCGCCTGGGATCCCACCTCCTTTGCCTTCATCAAGGAGGGCAGCCTCTGCATCCCCACCATCTTCTGCTCCAACTCCGGCGAGGCCCTGGACAAGAAGACGCCTCTTCTGCGGTCCATGGACGAGATCAGCCGCCAGGCGGTGCGGATCCTGCGCCTGTTCGGGGACACGACGACCAAACGGGTGGTGGTTCAGGTGGGGCCGGAGCAGGAGTACTTCCTGGTGGACAAGGCCCAGTACGCCCAGCGGGAGGACCTGCGGATGTGCGGCCGGACCCTGTTCGGCGCAAAGCCCCCCAAGGGACAGGAGCTGGACGACCACTACTATGGCGCCATCCGGCCCCGGGTCGCCGCCTATATGAAGGATCTGGATGAGGAGCTGTGGAAGCTGGGCGTGCTCAGCAAAACCAAGCACAACGAGGTGGCCCCCTCCCAGCATGAGATGGCCCCGATCTACACCAACGCCAACGCCGCCTGCGACCAGAACCAGCTGGTGATGGAGATGATGAAGAAGGTGGCCGACCGCCACGGACTGGTGTGCCTGCTCCATGAGAAGC
>NZ_CAKVVF010000095.1:0-7559 GCF_934833455.1 Oscillibacter sp. KLE 1728 | reverse complement strand
GGTCGGGGATGGGGTGGGTCTTGTCGTCCTCAGGCATGGTCAGAATGGGGATCAGCGTGATGGAGCCCTTCTTCCCCAGCTGGCGGCCGGCCCGCTCGTAGATGGTGGCCAGGTTCGTGTACAGATACCCGGGGAAGCCGCGGCGGCCGGGGACCTCCTTCTTGGCGGCGGAGACCTCCCGCAATGCTTCGGCGTAGTTGGTGATGTCAGTCATGATGACCAGCACGTGCATATCCTTCTCAAAGGCCAGATACTCCGCGGCGGTCAGGGCCATCCGGGGGGTGGCGATGCGCTCCACCGCCGGGTCGTTGGCGAGATTGGAGAACATGACCGTCCGGTCGATGGCGCCGGTGCGCTTGAACTCGCTGACGAAGAACTCCGACTCCTCAAAGGTGATGCCGATGGCGGCGAACACCACGGCAAACTTGGAGGTGTCGTCTCCGATCACCTTGGCCTGCCGGGCGATCTGGGCCGCCAGATTGGCGTGGGGCAGACCGGAGCCGGAGAAGATGGGCAGCTTCTGCCCGCGGACCAGGGTGTTCAGCCCGTCGATGGTGCTGACGCCGGTCTGGATGAACTCGTTGGGGTAGTCCCGGGCCGCCGGGTTCATGGGCAGGCCGTTGATGTCCCGGTACTCCTCCGCCAGGATCTCCGGCCCGCCGTCGATGGGCCGGCCCATGCCGTTGAACACCCGTCCCAGCATATCGGCGGACACGCCCAGCTGCAGCGGATGGCCCAGGAAGCGGACCTTGGCGTCCGCCAGATTGATGCCGGCGGCGGACTCGAACAGCTGCACCACCGCGGTGTCGCCGTTGACCTCCAGCACCTGGCCCCGGCGGACGGAGCCGTCGTGGAGCTCCACCTCCACCAGCTCGTCATAGGTGACGCCGTCCACCATGCGGACGATCATCAGAGGACTAGCGATCTCCTCTACCGTTCTGTATTCCCGGATCATGCGTCCTCTCCTCCTTCCTCCGCAATGGCGGTGATCTCCTGCTCCATCTCCGCGGAGATCTGCTGGTAGACCTGCTGGTACTCCTCAGCCGGCACGCTCTTGGCCCGGCCGATCTTCTCACGGGACGGAACGGCGAAGAGCTTCGCCACCGGCGCGCCCTTGGAGATGGCCTCCCGGCACAGCCGGTCGTACCGCAGGACCATGGCCAGCAGCTTTTCCTGCCGGTCGTAGCTGGAGAAGCTGTCCACATCCGCAAAGGCGTTCTGCTGCAGGAAGTCCTCCCGCACCATCCGCGCCACCTCCAGCGTCAGCTGGTCCGCCGGGGACAGGGCGTCCTTGCCCACCAGCTGGACGATCTCGTTCAGGCTGGCCTCACTCTGGAGGATGCTCATGGCGCTGGCCCGGTCCTCCAGGAACTCCGGTCCCAGGTTCTCGTCGAACCAGGGCTTCAGGGAGTCCAGATACAGGGAGTAGGAGTTCAGCCAGTTGATGGCCGGGAAATGGCGCTTGTAGGCCAGGGACGAATCCAGGGCCCAGAAGACCTTGACAATCCGCATGGTGGCCTGCGCCACGGGCTCGGACAGGTCGCCGCCCGGCGGCGACACGGCGCCCACGGCGGTGAGGCTGCCCCGGCGGTCATCGGAGCCGATGCAGGCCACGCTGCCGGCCCGCTCGTAGAACTGGGCCAGGCGGGAGGCAAGGTACGCGGGGTACCCCTCCTCGCCGGGCATCTCCTCCAGCCGGCCGGACATCTCGCGCAGGGCCTCCGCCCAGCGGGAGGTGGAGTCAGCGATGACCGCCACGTCGTAGCCCATGTCCCGGAAGTACTCCGCGATGGTGATGCCCGTGTAGACCGACGCCTCACGGGCGGCCACGGGCATGTCGGAGGTGTTGGCGATCAGCACCGTCCGCTTCATCAGGGACTCCCCGGTGCGGGGGTCCTTCAGCTCCGGGAACTCCCGGAGCACGTCGGTCATCTCGTTGCCCCGCTCGCCGCAGCCGATGTAGACCACGATGTCCACATCCGCCCACTTGGCCAGCTGGTGCTGCACCACAGTCTTGCCGGAGCCGAAGGGCCCGGGCACGGCGGCGGTGCCGCCCTTGGCAATGGGGAACAGGGTGTCAATGACCCGCTGGCCGGAGCACAGCGGCCGCTTGGGGGGATATTTGTGCTTGTAGGGCCGCCCGATCCGGACCGGCCACTTCTGCACCATGGTCAGGGGCACGTCCTCCCCCTTGTCAGTGCGCAGGGTGGCCACGGTCTCCTCCACGGTGAAGGAGCCGCTCCTGATGTCCGTAATGGTGCCGCTCATGTTGGGAGGCACCATGATCTTGTGGAGCACCACCGGCGTCTCCGGCACGGTGCCAATCACGTCGCCGCCCTCCACCTTTGTGCCGGGGGTGACCACGGCGGTGAAGTCCCACTTCTTCTCCCGGTCCAGGGCGGGGACCTCCACGCCCCGGGTGATGTTGGCACCCACCTTCTCCACGATCTTCTCCAGTGGCCGCTGGATACCGTCATAGATGCCTTCGATCATGCCGGGGCCCAGCTCCACGCTCATGGGAGCGCCGGTGGTGACCACCTCCGCCCCCGGTCCCAGGCCGGAGGTCTCCTCGTACACCTGGATGGAGGCGGAGTCCCCCTTCATCGTCAAAATCTCGCCGATCAGCCGCTGGGGGCCGACGCGGACCACGTCGGACATATTGGCGTCCGCCAGGCCCGTGGCCACCACCAGCGGTCCGGATACCTTCACAATCTTACCGCTCAAACTCGCTCAACCTTCTTTCACACCAGTTTCGCCGGAAGGACCTCCGGCGCGAACCGCCGGAGCCAAGAAATAGTGCCCGGAAAAACCCGCGGTTTTTCCAGTTCTCCCACCGTAAGGCGAAAGAAAAATATTCATCATGTCCGCCGCAGCGTGTATGCGGTGAACAATCCCCGACTCAGCCACCTGGGGCGGCGTCCACCAGTCCGCGCCCAAGCCGCTGGAAGCGGCGCGGAAATCCCCTTGGGTGCAGACCGGCGCGGGAATTCAGCGCAGGCGGGTTCGCCCGCCGGCACATCTCAGGGAAAACAGCCGAAACGCCGCCAGAGGCGGAAAAGCGGGGCTGTTTCGAGGAAGGCCCCCGGTCGGCAGGTGCGGCAACACCTGCTGACCGGCTTGGCCCGACGGTGTGCACACGAGGCGCGATTGCGGCCCAAACAGGGTCGAAAATCGCAATGCCACCGCGGCGTCAGCCTGTTCTCCTCAGAGGATATCCGCGCCCACCGCTCTCTGAATGGACTGCTGGATGTTGTTCATACCGATGCCGAGAGAGCCCTCCCGGCCGGGGATCAGGATGATGGCGGGCCGCAGCTCGTCCTTATACCGGTCCAGCACGTCCGGCAGGTCCTTTGCCAGCTGCTCCGTCAGATAGATGATGCCGCAGTCGCCGCTCTTTGCCAGCTCCCGGATGGTCTCCCGGGCCTCCTCGGGGGCGGTGACGGGATACGTCTCCAGTCCCAGGGCCCGAAAGCCCATGACGGACTCCCAGCTGCCGATCACGGCGATCCGATACGTTGTGGCCATGGCGCCGCCTCCTTACACATAGCTTGCCCGCAGGCGGGTGCGGATCACCGCCGGGTCGATGCCGGCGGCGCGGCCCATCAGCAGGATCCGCAGGTTCGTGTACTCCGTCTCCCGTGCGGCCAGATAGCTTACCAGAGGGGCCTCGCCGAAAGGCACGGACTGAGCGCCCGCCAGATAGTCCCCCACCGCGTCGTCACAGAGCTTTTCAAACGCCGTCAGGGGGCCGCCCTTCAGGGCCTCTGCCCCTGCCTCCGCGGCGTCGCGGAAGCGGGTGGCGCCGTAGAGCTCCCGCAGGCCCGCGGCCCCGCTGGAGGCGGCCTTTGCCACCGCATCCGGAGCGAGGTCTCCCCCCTCCAGCAGCGCGCCCAGGAGGAAGTCCGCCCCCTTTCCCATGCGCAGCGTCCGCACCGCCGTCCGCAGGTTCACTGCGTCAACCTGCACCGCCACATAGCCCCGGAGGAACGCGCTGCCGGTCTCCTCTGCCAGGGCCGCCATATCCCGGTAGCACCACCGGTCCAGCACGATGTCGCTGAGCTGGGGATCTCGGGTGGTGTCCAGCACCTCCCGGGCCTCCACCACGGCCGCGGCCAGCGTCTCCGGCAAGCCATCCAGCTCCCGGGATCGGACCGCCTCTGCCAGTTCGGCGGTGCTTACCCGGCCCATGTCCATCAGCATACGGTCCGGGGCGGTGCCCACAGCCTCCGCCTTCAGCAGGGCCTTCACATTATGATAGTCGTATTTCACTTTGAAGAGATCGATATACCGGGCGTCCGGCGTTCCCTCCGCCAAGTCGGCCAAGGTGGCCTCCCGCACGGCGGACAATGCCGCGTCCATGGCCTCCGGCCGCCGGGGATCCAGCTGGGGATACCCCCACTCCTGCAAGAGCTTCCCCGCGTCCTCGCCGCTTTTGGCATCCAGGATCTGCTCCATCCGCTCCGCCGTCAGAAGCCCTGTCTCCAGGGCCTTCACCCGGGCGGAGATCACCAGGTAATCGGTGTCCTTGATGGTCTTTGCCAAACCGACGCCTCCTTCCTCACGCCTCCGGGAACAGCAGCTTCGCCACCTCGCCGGCGGTCTGCTCCCGCTCCGCGCGCACCAGGGCGTCAAAGGTGCAGTTGACCTCGATGCGCCCATCCTTCAGGATGAAGCCGCCCGAGATGTCGCGGGTCTCCTCCGACACGGCCAGCATGGCCGTGCCCTGCGCGAAGGCGCTGACGCCGGCGGCCACCTTGTTCAGAAGATTGGCTACCACGCCGTCCCCGAGGGGCAGCTCCGGCGCGGCCTCCTTGGCCAGCAGCTCGTTGGCCCGGGCCACAGCCGCCTTGCCGGCGCCCTCCCGATCCTCCGGGGAGAAGACAACCTCCTCCCGTCCGGTGGAGGACGCCCGCACCAGCAGCGCCGCCAGCAGCTCCACATACTGTTCCTGCGGCAGGGAACGGAGCTTTTCCAGCGCCCGCTGGTAAGCCCGTTCCACCATCTCCTGCTTGGCGGTCAGAAGCGTCTTCCGGGCCTCCATCTGGGCGGCGCTGACAAGGCGCTCCTCCCGCTCCGCCGCGGCCCTCTCGCTCTTTGCCAGCAGGTCCCGGTCCTCGGCCTCCGCCTGGGTGCGGAACTTGTCGGCCGCGGCCTCCGCCTGGGCGGCGGCGTCCGCCAGGATGCGGTCGATCTCCGCCTGGGTGTCCGCGCCGATCCGCTGTGTGATCTTGTCGATACCGTTCATACTCTGTCCCCTTTCTCCAGGGTCAGCCGCTGATGTTGATAATCATGAGCATGGAGGCCAGCAGGGACAGGATCGCGTAGAACTCCACCGTGATGCACAGCACCATGCCCTTGGACCAGTCGTCGGGCTTCTTGGCCAGCAGGTTGATGGACCCGGCGGCCACGCGGCCCTGGGCGATGGCAGAGAACAGGCCGCCCAACGCCATGGGCAGGCAGGCCACGAAATACCGCAGCCCCTCCTGCACGGTCATATCAAAGGCGGTGCCGTCCAGCAGCCCCATGCGGAACACCGCGAAGAACCACACCACCAGGCCGTACAGACCCTGGGTGCCGGGGATCACCTGGAGGATCATCACCTTGCCGAACTTGCTGGGATCCTGGCACAGAAGCCCCGTGCCCGCCTCGCCTGCGATGCCGGTGCCTTTGGCCGACCCGATGCCCGAGAGGACCGCTGCCAGACCAGCGCCCAGCAGACCCAATGCCAAACCGCCGAATGCCTCAAAGAACTCCATATCTCGATTCCTCCTCAGTCTTTTTGAATATCCACGTATTTTGTATCCACCGCCAGGGGGCGGAAGGGCTTTCCGCCGTCCTGATAGAAGTTTTTAAAGAACTCCAGGCACTGGAGCCGCAGGTCATGGACGTAGCAGCCCAGCAGATTCAGCGCGAAGTTCAGGGCGTTTCCCGCCATGGAGACGATGAAGAACACCACCACGTTGCCGGGGATGGCGCCCAAGGTGTTGAACACCTGAGCGATGACGCTGCCGGACAGCATCAGGGCCATCAGCCGGGAGTAGGACAGGATGTCCCCGAAATAGCCGGTCACGTGGTTGTACAGGGAGCCGAAGATCCCGGTGATCTTCCCGAATCCCTTTCCGTTGATGACAGGCCCGGCCACCACCAGCACGATGCCCGCATACAGCACCAGGTTCGTCACCCCCAGCACTGCCAGCGCGATTCCGGCGAAGACCACCCACCAGGTGATCTCCTCCCAGAACGCGTCCAGGAACTGTCCGCGCTTCAGCTTCCCTACCACGCTGATCACCATGCCGGTGAGGATCTGGACAAAGCCCAGGCACATGGCGCCCACCAGAATCATCAGCGTGTCGTCCAGCGGCGTGAACAGGGCTGGCAGGGCGAACGTGCTCTCCGGGTGGATCAGCTGGGCCAGCTGGGTGAGGAAATCGCCGAAGAAACCGCCTGTCAGGGCGCCCATCACAAAGGTGCTGATGCCGCACAGGCCCAGCAGGCCGAAGAAGTGCTGCATCGTTCCCTTCGGGCGGTATGTCCGCAGGACAAAGACGGAGGCCAGCATCATCAGCAGTCCGTATCCCATATCCGCCATCATCACACCGTAGAAGAGGATGAAAAACGGCGCCATGAGGGGGTTGGGGTCCACATTGTCATAGGCAGGCAGGGAGTACATCTCCGTCACCATGTTCAGCGGCCGGGTCAGACAGTTGTTCTTCAGCTTCACCGGCACCTCCGGATACTCCTCCGGCGCGGGATCCGCCGCCTCCCAGGCACAGCCCAGGCGCTCCAGCAGGGCGCTCACGTCCGCCATACGCTCCGCCGGGGCCCATCCCTCGAAGAAGACAATGGTCCCGTCGGTAAGCAGCCGCTCCGCCGCGCTCTCCCGAGCGGTCTCCGCTGTCAGCCGGTCCGCGTAGGTCCGCAGGGTGTCCCGCTCCCGGGCGCTCTCCGCAATGGCCGCCTCGGCCTCCTCCCGCCTGCGCTGGAGCTCCTCCAGCTGCCGGTCGGTCTGCTTCAGATCCGCTGCCGCCGTGCCGGTGACCCCCGGAAAAGCAGCCGCGCTGAAGCCGTGGGCCCGCAGGACCTCCATTACCGGCTCCTCCGCCGCCCGGTGGCAGAGGAGCAGCAGGTATCGCTGCTGCTTGTCGGCGCTGATCTCCAGCAACTCCGCAGGCAGCGCCTCCAACTCCAGCCGCAGGGCGCCCACGTCCGTTCCCGCGGGGCAGGTCCCCAGGCGGGAGAGCACGTGCTCCGTTCCCTCCGCCTCCAGCGGCAGGTCCAGATCCTGCCAGGGCAGCAGCCCTGCCCGGCGAGCCTGAAGGCGGGACATCTCGGTCTGGATCCCGGAAAGGGTCCGCAGCCGCTCCCCCACGTCCTGGGTGACGGTTTTGGCCTGCGCCGCCAGTTCGTCAAAATCATCCAGCGTGCCGTAGGCCGGGTCGATGGCGGTGTAGTTCGCGACGTCGTAGCCGTTATCAATCTGCGGTGAAACATAGAATGGCGTCAGCCAGATAGCATCCACCCCCAGTTTTTGCAGGTAATCAAGACGCTGCGTAACGCCG
>NZ_CAKVVF010000094.1:0-7697 GCF_934833455.1 Oscillibacter sp. KLE 1728 | reverse complement strand
CGGTTGACCTTGATGCCCCAGGGGTCCGTGGCCTCGTCCAGAATGGCGCGCATCTTGGCGTTGATGGTGTCCCGGCTTGTCAGGGACTGGTCCAGTTCCATCTCGCCGATGATGTTCCGCAGGGTGGTGGCGGTCAGGTTCTCAATGGCGTTCATGGGCCGTTCCACGCCGTAGGTATACAGCTTCGGGTCCGTGATCTGGAAGTAGATCACCGTATCGATCTGCATGGTGACATTGTCCTTGGTGATGACGGGTTGGGGCGCGAAATCCGCCACCTGCTCCTTCAGGGACACCTTCTTGGCCACCCGCTCCACAAAGGGCACCTTCAGGTGCAGTCCCACGCCCCACACGGTCCGGAACGCTCCCAGCCGCTCCACCACATAGGCCTTGGACTGCTGGACGATGACGATGTTCCCGATCAGCAGGATCAGGATCAGCACCACCAGGATCAACAGCGGAACCCACTTGAGCACATCCATCATATTCACACAACCTCCTCTTTTTTATCAGGCGCTTTCTGCGCCGCTTCCACAATGAGCTTCACACCCTCCATCCGCCGGATCTCCACCCGGCTGCCCGCCGGGAGCACCGATCCGTCGGCGCTGCGGGCGGTCCAGGTCTTGCCGTCCACATAGACGGCGCCGGAGGCGCTGTCGTTGTCGATGGTCTCCGTGACTCTGGCGGTGCGGCCCAGCACCCGGTCCGCGTTGGTAGGCACAGCCCGCCCGGCGGAGAGCTTTTTCACCAGGGGCCGGGTGGCCGCCAGGGCCGCCGCCGACACCGCCAGGAACAGCACCAGCTGGATCAGGAGCCCCGCCCCCGCCATGGCGGCGATCAGACCCGCCACGGCGCCGGGCACAAACCAGATGGAGACCAGCCCGGCGGTCACCGCCTCCACCACGCCAAAGACCACGATGGCCGCAATCCACAATGCCGTCATTTCGCTGTCTCCGCCTCCTTTCAAATACAGCATACACAGGGCCACCAGGGCGGTCACTGCCGCCAGCCCCCCCACTCCGGCCCATTTGTTGGCCGGGGACAGGTTGCTCACAAAATCTCCCAGCGCCGTTTTCAGTGTCCGGGACTCCATCCGCTCCGGCGCCGCCGGCGTCTCTTGGCCGCCCAGGGGGACCTCCTCGCAGAACAGGTCATTCATGGTGACGCCGTAGCGGTTGCAGATATAGATGATCTTCTCAAGCTCCGGGTATCCCCGGCAGGACTCCCACTTGCTCACCGCCTGCCGGGAGACCTTCAGCTGGGCCGCAAAGTCCTCCTGGGTCATGCCCCGGGCCCGGCGGAGCTCCTGCAACCGCTCTCCAAATGCCATACGCCTCTCCTCTCTGTCTGTCATTTTAGCAGAACCGCCCCGCCGTTTCCACCAACTCTGCTTTGCATCCGGCAAAATCCCGTGCAACTTCAGGTTTCCGTCCGGGAAGTGCGGCTCCGGCGGCGTTTATCGTTATTGTATCATGCCCATTTTGCAAATACCATTTCATTTTGGTTACAAAACCTCCCGGCCCGCCGGCGGCAGTTGCGGCAAGAGCCGGCGGGCATCTCGACATTTTCCGCAGTCTGCATTATAATAGGAAAAACGCCCCGCTGAGGCGGAGGCAGCAAGGAGGATGTTCCATGCGTCAGCCAAGAAGTGCGAAGGCCAATCCCTTTCCATACAGAGGCAGCCTGGTCTGCTACCTGTCTCTGGATGCTGCGGGCAGTCTCACGCAGGTGGGCCACGATTTCTCCTCTGCCGCAGAGGCCTACCGCCGGGCCGCTGCCGGAGAGATCCGGCTCTATGCCGTCTGGCCCGGGGAATACAGCAGCGACCTCTTCGAGATTGACGATCTGAATGCATTTGCAGACGCTTTTGGCGTGGAGCGGCCGGACCCCCATGTCCACGATCTGGCGTGGAGGCTCAGCCCGATGGATGACGGAACATCCCGCTATGCGAATGTGAATGTTGTCTTCCGCTGCGGCTGTACGCTGAGCAAGCAGAACATCAAAAAGTTCGCCAACGACATGCGCCGCCAGATGGGTTGGAATGTGGCGACTTCCACGGTACCGGGATGCCATGGCAGCGCCGACGGGCCGGAGGTCTACACCATTCGCGTGGAGCGCAGAACGCTGGGCCACGCCGCCCCCTGAGAGCCTCTCTTCCACCGGCTCCAATGAAAATCCACGGGCATCTGTATGCCCCGCCAAGGAGGAACCCCCATGAAATACACCATTCCCTGCCTCTTCGGGCTGGAGGCCCTGGTGGCCGACGAGCTGCGGCGGCTGGACCTGAAAAACGTCCGGGCCGAAAACGGCCGGGTCCACTGCGACGGCGGCCCGGCGGATATCCCCCGGCTGAACATCAACCTGCGCTGCGGCGCCCGGGTGCTGGTGGAGCTGGCCAGCTTCCCGGCCCCGGATTTCGAGGCGCTGTTTCAGGGCGTGGCCGCCATCCCCTGGGAGGATTGCATCCCCCGGGACGGGGAGTTCCCGGTGAAGGGCTACTCCATCTCCTCCCAGCTCCACTCCGTCCCCGCCTGCCAGGCCATTGTGAAAAAGGCCGCTGCCAAGCGGCTTGGCCAGGCCTACGGCTGCGAGACCCTGCCGGAGACCGGGGACCGCTATCAGATCCAGTTCGCCCTCATCAAGGACACCGCAGCCGTGTACCTGGACACCTCCGGCGACGGACTCTACAAGCGGGGCTACCGGGCCCACAACAACGGCGCCCCCCTGCGGGAGACGCTGGCCGCCGCCCTGGTGCTGCTCTCCCGCTACCGGGGGAGGGATCCGTTCTGCGACCCCTTCTGCGGCAGCGGCACCATTCCCATTGAGGCGGCGCTGATCGCCAAAAACCGGGCCCCAGGCCTGGACCGGCGCTTTGCCGCCCAAAAGTGGCAGAGCCTCCCCGCCAAGCTGTGGCTGGACGCGGCCGAAGAGGCCATGGATCAAGAATTCCACGGCCAGTACGACATCTGGGGCGGGGACATCGACCCCAGTGCGGTGGAGTTGAGCCGCCACAACGCGGAGCTGGCGGGGGTGGACGACTGCGTGCGCTTCGAGGTGGCGGATGCCGGAAAGTTCCACCGGGACAGCGACTACGGCCAGCTGGTGACCAATCCGCCCTACGGTGAGCGGCTGCTGGAAAAGAGAGAGGCGGAGGCCCTGTACCGCTCCTTCGGCAAAGCTGCCCGGACATTGCCGGCGGGCTGGCGCGTGCTGGTGCTCTCCTCCCACACAGAGTTTGAGCGCGCCTTCGGCCGCAGCGCGGAGAAGAAACGCAAGCTCTACAACGGCATGCTCAAATGCGACGCCTTCTTCTACCACGGAGGCGCAAAGACAGAGCCAGACAAAGGTTAAAAGACAGGAGAGATCGCCGCTGACAGTCCTCATCTTTCATCTCTTCACTCTTATCTCATATTTCGCCAAGGGGGGCCTGTCATGCGCCATGTCTTTTTGATCAACCCCCATGCCGGGAAGCAGGACCAGACTGCCCGCATCCGCGCCCTGGCGGACCGTCTGGCCGCGGCCCACAATCTGGACTGCCGGTGCCTGCTGACGGACCGCCCCGGCGGAGCGGAGGTCCTCTCCCGCGCCTTGGCAGAGACCGGGGAGCCGGTGCGCATCTACGCCTGCGGCGGGGACGGCACCGTCCACGAGGCGGCCAACGGCATCGCCGGGTTTCCCAACGCCGCCATGACGGTAATCCCCGCCGGCACAGGCAACGACTTTCTGAAGAACTTCGGCCCGGACGCTGCAAAATTCTCCGACCCGGAACATCTGTGGGACGGGCCGGAATTCCCCCTGGATCTCATCGACTGCAACGGCCGCCTGTGCCTCACCATCGCCTGCAGCGGCATTGACGCCCGCATTGCCGACACCGTCCACCGGTACGGAAATGTGCCGGGCCTCTCCGGCCGGGGGAGTTACCTGCTGTCCGTGGCGGTGAATTTTCTCTTCAAGCCCATCGGCCGCCGGTGGCGGGTGGAGCTGGACGGGGAGGTCCTGGAGGATGACTTCGCTCTGGTGTCCATGTGCAACGGCCGGTACTACGGCGGCGGCTCCATGCCGGTGCCGGAGGCCCGGATGGACGACGGAGTGCTGGAGACCATCCTGGTGAAAAACGTGCCGAAGCGCACCTTCGCCCGGTTGTTCCCGGCCTACTCCGCCGGGGAGTATTGGAAATTTCCCCACATCGCCCGAATGGTGACGTCCCGGCAGGTGGTGATCACCGCCAGCCCCGGGGAGGCGGACATCGTCACCTGTCTGGACGGGGAGAGCCTCCGGAGCCGGGAGGTGCGGCTGGTACTCGCGGAGAAGCGGGTGAACTTCTTCGGGCCGAAGGGGTGCAGTCCCAATGCCACGGCAGGATTTGACCGAAAGCCAAGGAAGCGTCGATATTCCACAGCTTTTCTGCTATTATAGGCATCCTACGATCATTCAACCACTGCGCCTCGGCACGGTATAATAGTCAACTAGAATAATTGATAAATAGAGGCCAGGACACACCCGAAGGAGGTGTCCTGGCCTCTTAATTTTTCATTCAGTGCTTTCCTGCTTCCATTTATGGCTTGTCGTATCGGAATGCAGAAACGATATAGGCAATTCTTGATGTTCCGTAAGGCACAATTCCCCCCATAACCAACCAGATAAAGGCATATTCCCTTGTCAGGCCAAAGGCAATCATGCCGGCTATAATGGTCATAAATGAAGCGTACAGTGCGACCCGAAATGCTTTTTCAGCGCATTTCAATTCGATATACTGATTTCTCTCATCCTGCTCCGCAATCATATCCTCTTCCGTTTTTTTAGGTTTCAGAAGGGAAATACCGACCAGCAGAACAATAATAAAGAGAGCAACCCCTGCGATAGCTTTTTGCGAGGTTGTGAACGCGGTAATATCACCCAGATAAAAGCTGCCGAAGGCAGCCAATACCAAGAGCAGGCCCAGCATCTTACCCTTTCCGCCAAATAATTGCATAGTTATTTTTCCTCCGCTCCCTCGTCCTCGCCGTCAATATGCAGGGCCATTACCATGTGATAAAAAGCTGCAAGTAAGCAGATACCTATGCCGATAACCGCCTTTGGAATACCATGCGTAGCCTCGGTAAATATACAAAATCTTGATATTCCAATACCAACGGCAAGCAGTAATAATAAAATCCCCCGGATAAACATTTTCTTATTTGTGATCTTCATCCTGATTTTCCTCACATTCTACATTTTCTTTCAAGCAGCACAACTCTTCAACGGTCGTATGAAATACCTGTGCGATCTTGTAGGCCAGAACAAGCGATGGATTGTATTCGCCTCTTTCTATGGAATTGATCGTTCTTACTGTCACACGAACCCGGTTCGCAAGCTGCTGCTGCGTCAATCCTGCGGCAGTTCGCAAATCCTTGATAATCGTTTTCACGCTCCTCACTCCTCAAATAGGAAGTTAACTTCTTAGGAAGCTGACTTCATATTAAATTAGGGCAGCGAAAATGTCAAGAGAAATTTTAAGAAGCTTACTTCCTATTGAACAGTGAAAAAGCCATAAAAATATTGCATTAAAGGCGCGTCAGCCTCCGCTCCTGTCCATGGCGGCTTGCCGTTCATCTCGACCATTGACCGAGGCCGGATGCTGTGTTGAAAAATTTTTCAGGGAGGTATGGGATAACCCGCAACAACAGCATATAAAGAAACCTCGTATTATACGGAACACTTGATAAAAAGCAAAAATTTCTTCGTATTTAGAAACTTTTTCCCGTGAATTGTGCAGTATTTGCGCCGGTGAAAATCGTATCCGTGAAGAATGCGTAACCCCAAGCAGAGCTGTTTCATGCGGCACAGTGAGATGTGAAGCCGTCAGTCCGCCTGAGGCAGCCGTTTGGGCAGAAAGCTGGTCATGACAGTTGAATTCTCCTGTCCAGCAGG
This sequence comes from Oscillibacter sp. KLE 1728, assembly GCF_934833455.1. NCBI lineage: Bacteria > Bacillati > Bacillota > Clostridia > Eubacteriales > Oscillospiraceae > Oscillibacter > Oscillibacter sp. KLE 1728. Next base: position 1,790 of record NZ_CAKVVF010000094.1, on the reverse strand, counting down.
ACGGCTCCCATGCGCTCCCCTTCTGAGAGGGAGATTTTTTCGGAATTCACAAATTCTTCATAGATACCCCCTTTACAAATGGAAAACATTGCGCTATGATAGCAGCGTTAGCACTCGAATGATATGAGTGCTAACGCTGAACTTGTTTTTCAAATTTTTATTTCTATAAGGAGGAACCCCATTATGAAACTCACTCCGCTCGCAGACCGTGTCATTCTGAAGATGGTGGAGACCGAGGAGACCACCAAGGGCGGCATTATCCTCACCGGCAGCGCCAAGGAGAAGCCCTCCGTGGCGGAAGTCATCTCCGTGGGTCCCGGCGGCAACGTGGACGGCAAGGACGTTGTCATGACCGTGAAGCCCGGCGACAAGGTCATCACCAGCCAGTACGCCGGCACCAAGGTCACCCTGGAGGACGTGGAGTACGTGGTTGTCCGTCAGAACGACATTCTGGCGATCGTGGAATAAATCTCCCGCTCCCGCTTGCAATCAGGAATCGGAAATTGTGGAGCCGCCTGCAACGGCCAATTTCAAATCGTTTGGCTCTGCCGGACGCCAAAATTCCCAATTCCTAACTCCCCATCCCTAATTTATGAAACATGAAGCTCTATTACAGGAGGTTTGATTACTATGTCTAAGCTCATCAAGCGCGGCGACGAGGCCCGGAAGGCCCTGGAAGCCGGCGTCAACTCTCTGGCCGATACTGTCAAGATCACCCTGGGTCCCAAGGGCCGGAACGTGGTTCTGGACAAGAAGTACGGCGCTCCCCTCATCACCAATGACGGCGTGACCATCGCCAAGGAGATCGAACTGGACGATCCCTTTGAGAACATGGGCGCCCAGCTGGTGAAGGAGGTCTCCACCAAGACCAACGACGTGGCCGGCGACGGTACCACCACCGCCACCCTGCTGGCCCAGGCCATGATCCATGAGGGTCTGAAGAATCTGGCCGCCGGCGCCAATCCCATCGTGGTGAAGAAGGGCATGGCCAAGGCCGTGGAAGCCGCGGTGGCCGAGGTCAAGAAGCAGGCCAAGACCGTGGACGGCTCCAAGGACATCGCCCGTGTCGGTGCTGTGTCCTCCGGCGACGAGGAGATCGGCAAGCTGATCGCCGACGCCATGGAGAAGGTCTCTGCCGACGGCGTCATCACCATCGAGGAGTCCAAGACCGCTGAGACTTACAGCGAGGTTGTCGAGGGCATGCAGTTCGACCGCGGCTATATCACCCCCTACATGGTGACCGACACCGAGAAGATGGAAGCCGATCTGGACGATCCCTATATCCTCATCACCGACAAGAAGATCTCCGTCATCAACGACATTCTGGACATTCTGCAGCAGCTGGTCCAGGCCGGCAAGAAGCTGCTGATCATCGCCGAGGATGTGGAGGGCGAGGCCCTGAGCACCCTGATCGTCAACCGTCTGCGCGGCACCCTCAATGTGGTGTGCGTGAAGGCTCCCGGCTTCGGTGATCGCCGCAAGGAGATGCTGCAGGATATCGCCACCCTGACCGGCGGTACCGTCATCAGCGAAGAGGTGGGTCTGGAGCTCAAGAGCGCCACCATCGATATGCTGGGCCGTGCCCGTCAGGTGAAGGTCACCAAGGAGAACACCACCATCGTCGACGGCGCCGGTGACTCCGCTGCCATCAAGGACCGCGTGGCCCAGATCCGCAGCCAGATCGCCAACACCACCAGCGACTATGACCGTGAGAAGCTCCAGGAGCGTCTGGCCAAGCTGGCCGGCGGCGTGGCTGTCATCAAGGTCGGTGCTGCGACCGAGACCGAGAT
>NZ_CAKVVF010000093.1:0-7828 GCF_934833455.1 Oscillibacter sp. KLE 1728 | reverse complement strand
CAGCTGAGCTATACCCCCGAACCGCTTGTCCTATGCGGCTTTCGCGCTCGGAACATTGATAAGTATAACAAGATCATCGCCAAATGTCAACACTTATTTTTCGATTTTTCAAATTTTTTCAATAGGGGGTTTTCACTCCTCTTCAGGCCGCAGGACACCGTGGAGGACGAAGCGTGCATTCTCAAATTCATAGCTGCAGGTGGAGAGCGTCACCACCCGGTCCTCTGCCCTGGGTGACACCTTGCTGGAAAAGGCGGACTTCTCCCCCACCTCCTCCAGCCAGGCCAGGTACGCCTGCTCATCGGAGAAATCCAGCATCCAGGCACTCTCCGCCGTGTCCGCCACGTAGCCGGAAAACAGCTCCACCACATACCGCCCCTCCGGTGTCACCAGCAGAAAAACCGGGTGGGCGTCATAGTAGACCTGCTCCTGATAATTCCCCAGGGCGGCAAACATAGTGCCGTTTTTCATCCGATGGCCGTAGATCACCGTGTTGCGGCCAGAAAAATCCGGCCGGCATGATGTGTCCACAAAAAGGCACCCGGCGCTGTTGGCCGTGCCGTCCAAGAGATGGTCCAGGTAATAGTCATTGTCCGTCCCCTGGACCACCGGGTAGGAGATGCCGGTGTCCGGGCCGTAGAGCCAGGCAGTCACATCCGGATTCACCGCCGCCAGGGCCGTGAAGTCCACCTCCGGCCAGGCCAGCTCTGCCGGCGTCTCCTCCGTCTCCTCCGACGCAGGGGGCAGGGACGCAAACTGCTCCAGTTTGAAATAGGCGTCTGCTCCCACCCGGTACTCGTGCAGGATCCGCAGGACCTGATATCCGCTGAAGCAGGCAATGCCCAGAAACAGGCAGAGAAAGAGCCCGCAGCTCCGGCCCTTCATACCCCCTCCTCCTTTGCGCAGTCCTTCCAGCGCAGGCTGCGAAGCTCGTCCTTCTGCTCCGGCGTGATCCGATAGCTCTCCACAGCCTTCTGAATGGTCTTGTTGTGGGTCCAGCGGTCCAGGCGACGCTGCCGCAGATAGGGCAGCGCCGCGTCGTACTGCTTGGCCAGGGCGGTGGCAAAATACCAAGCCGCCATCATCTTCACATAATACTCCTCCCGCCGGACACCGGCAGCCAGATCCAAGTCCTCCATCTGAAACCCCTCATCCAGATAAAAGCTCATCAGCATCCCCAGGCCGAAGCGGACAGTATAGGTGTGCGCATCCTCCACCCAGCGGCGGATCTGTTTCCGCAGCTCCGGCGGATGCTTCCGGAATGCCTTCGGGCTCAACAGGTCACAGGTGGCCCAGTTGTCCACATAGGGCAGGAATGTCTCCAGCGCCGCCACGGCACCGTCATAGCCCGGGATCGCCGAGATCAGCAAGCCGTGGAGGTTATTCTCCTCATAATAGCGGTGGGGCGGCTCCTGGAGGAAGCCCTCTGCCACCGGCGTTCCGGCGATTTCCCGGGCCAGCTTCCGCAAAGCCGGCATCCGGACGCCGATCACCGTCTGCGGGTCTATGGTGGGTATCAGCTTGCTCTGAAAAGCCTGATAGGCCGGGTCCCGCAGGGCAAAGAGCGCAGTTTGGATGTCCGTCATATCCCCGCCTCCCATCCGCGCAGCTCGTCCTTCAAATTGCCGTCCAGATCCAGCCACTGGACGGCGTCCTCCGTCATCCGCATACAGCCGTGCCAGCTGTTCTCCTTGGGGATAGAAACAGAGCCGGGGTTCCAATACCACACCCCGTCCTCCAGACGCCTCATGGGCACGTGGAAGTGGCCGTAGACCACATACCCCGCCCCGTCCAGCAGGGTCCGGGAGGGCCGCTGATCCACATTGAAATGGTGGCCGTGGGTCAGGAACAGACGCCTGCCGCACAGCTCCTCCACCCGGAAGTCCGCCTCGATGGGAAAGTGCAGCACCATCTGGTCCACCTCCGCATCACAGTTGCCGTGGACACAGAGGATCCGGTCCTTCACGCTGTTCAGCATGGCAAAGACCGCCTTGGGATCGTATCCCTCCGGCAGGTCGTTCCGGGGGCCATGGTACAGCAGGTCCCCCAGCAGCACCAGGCGGTCCGCCCCCCGCTTCTCCATCAGGTCCAGCAGCTTCCGGCAGTACAGGGCACTGCCGTGAATGTCCGACGCGATCCATACGTTCATCGTTCTTCTCTCCTGTCGTTTCGTGTCTCTTCCGGGTATGCGGGCCCAATCTCCAACTCCTCATAACCGGTCTCGCTGTCCGGCCGGCGGGTGAACACGCAGCTCCCGATTTCCGCTAGTACGATCTCGGCCGTGGTGTTCACCGTGCACCCCGGCAGCAGGTGGCCGCCGAAGGCGGAGAGGTCCTCCCGGCTGAAGCTGGCGTGAAGGTGGCAGCCGTACTCCGATACGGTGCCCATCAGGGAGACGATCTCCACATCCTCCTCTCCGCTGCGCACCCGGACACCGGTCGCGTCCCGCAGCCGCCAGCGGGAGACGCAGCCCACACCGGAAACCACTGCCCCGGCGGCGATATGATGCGCCTTCACATAGGCCTCGATCTCCTCGTACAAATCCTGCCCCCGGCGGAGGCGGAAACAATGATACATGATGTTCCCTCCCTGATTGCCCCCGTCTCCGGCGGCTTTGCGGCTATTGTACCACGGAACGGCGCCGCGTACAACGGATTTCCGGCGACAATGTGCAGGGGCGCGGCTTCCGCCGCGCCCCTGCGCCTCATTTGGACCGCTTCAGCACTTCCAGCACAAACCGCCACACCCGCTGGACGGAGGCGATCTCCATCCGCTCCCGCGGGGTGTGGATGTCCAGCAGATTCGGGCCAATGGACACACAGTCCAGCCCCGGCAGCTTGCCGCTCAGAATACCGCACTCCACGCCCGCATGGATGGCCTCGATCTTTGGCTTCCGGCCGTACTGCTCCTGAAAGACCTCCGTCATCAGGTCCCGCAGGGAGGAGTCCTGCCGGTACTCCCAGGCGGGATAATCCCCGGAGATGGAGACAGTGCCCCCCAGCTGCGCCATCAGGGTCCGGAGGCGACGGTGGAGCATCTCCTTCTGGCTGCCCAGGGAGCTGCGGACGCAGAAGGTGGCCGTCAGGGCCGTCTGGTCCGCAGCCAGGATGCCCAGGTTCAGCGAGGTCTGCACCAGACCGTGGATCTCCATGCTCATGGCCTGGACGCCGTTGGGCAGGCAGGTGAGCATGCAGACTGCCCGCTCTGTGGACGCCCAGTCCATAGGCGTCTCCCGCACGGTGCAGGGCGCCGCCTCCACGCGGAGGCCCGGGTCCGCTGCGGCATATTCCCGGGAGAGATCCGCGGCCAATGCCTCCGCCGCCTGCCGGGCGACGGCATCGTCAGATACCACCACCTGGGCGGACGCCTCCACGGCGATGGCGTTGTCCTTTCCGCCGCCCGCCGCCGTCACCAGGCGCAGCTCCGTCCGTTCCGCCATGGCCTGGAGCAATCGGCCCAGCAGCACACAGGCATTGGCCCGGCCCTTGTGGATCTCTGTGCCGGAGTGCCCCCCGGCAAGCCCCCGGACCGTCACCTCCAGCGCCGCGCCGTCATAGGGCGCCCGGGTCACGGGCAGAGTGCACTGGGCCATGCTTCCGCCTGCGCAGCTGACGGTGAAGATCCCCTCCTCTTCGGAGTCCACGTTGATGAGCTTCCGCCCCCGGAGAGGCGCGGCGTCCAGGGCCTCCGCTCCCAGCATTCCGATCTCCTCGTCCGTGGTGAGGACCACCTCCAGCCGGGGGTGGGGGATCGCCTGATCGTCCAGGATCGCCAGGGCCATGGCCACCGCAATGCCGTCATCGCCGCCCAGGGTGGTGCCCTTCGCCCGGACGCAGCCGTCCTCCACCAGCAGGTCCAGGCCCTCTCCGGCCATGTCCTTGGTGCAGCCGGGCTCTTTTTCACACACCATATCCAGGTGGCCTTGAAGAATGACGGGTGCCGCCGCCTCATACCCGGGCGTGGCCTCCTGGATGATAATGACGTTCCCCGCCTGGTCCTGATGGCACTCCAGCCCCCGCTCCCTGGCAAAGGCTGCGCACCAGTCGCTGACCGCCTGGCAGTTCCGGGAGCCGTGGGGGATGGCACACAGCTCCTCAAAGAAGCGGAACACCCCCTGGGGCTCCAACTGTTCCAACACGCGCATAAACACTCCTTTCCCGGCGGGCCATTCTCCCGGCGCCGCCGTCTGTTTCCGCCTTGTAGTATATCCCATTCCCAGGGGCGGCGCAAGCCGATTGGGAAAAACAGAAGAGGCGCCGGCCATTTTGCCGGTGCCTCTTCCCCGTGCGCTGTCTCTCACGAAAGCTCAGAGAACCGTAGGACCACCTTGAACAGGTCTCCGTCCACAGTCAGCTCCAGGGTGCCCTTCTGGAGCTCTGTCAGGCTCCGGGCGATGGAAAGGCCCAGGCCGTTTCCCTCGCCGCCTCGGGCGGCGTCTCCCCGGACGAACCGTTCCAGCAGTTCCTCCGCCGGGATATCTAACGGCGCCCGGGAGGTGTTTTTGAAGGAGATCACCGCCTGGCCGTCTCGCTCCTCCAGCGTCAGGTACACCCGGGTGCCCCGCTGGGCGTACTTACAGATGTTGTTCATCAGGTTGTCGAACACCCGCCACAGCCGTCGGCCGTCCGCCAGGATGGTCACCGCTGTCTCCGGTTGCCGGGTTACCAGGTCCAGGCCCGCGTCCTTCAGCTTCTGTTCGTACTCCCCTGCCGCCTGGGTCAGCAGCACGCCAGGCTGGCAGGGGGCCAGATTCACCTCCAGATTCCCTGTGGAGGCCTTGGACGCCTCCACCAGATCCTCGATCAGCCGCTTCAGCCGCTCGGACTGGCGGGTGAGGACAGCCGCGTACTCCGGGATCTTCTCACTGTTCGGGGGCTCCTTTCCGATGAGGTCCGCGTAATTGATGATGGAGGTCAGGGGCGTCTTGATGTCGTGGGACACGTTGGTGATGAGCTCCGTTTTCATCCGCTCGCTGCGCATCCGCTGGTCCACCGCCGCCGCCATGCCCTGGGCGATGTGGTTCAGGTCCTCGCCGTGGGATTTGAAGTCCAGCACCATCCGGCTGGTGTCCACCTGATAGCTCAGGTCCCCGGCGGCCAGAGCCCGGCCGCCCAGCAGCAGCTTCCGGCACATGAGGGCCAAAGCCAGCACCGCCAGGAGCAGCAGGAGCTTCTCAAAGATCCACAGGAGCGCCAGCAGGCCCCAGCTCCAGGCGAACATGCTGAACAGGATCCCAAGGCCCTCCAGGACACAGAGGCCCAGGAACACCAGCACGGTCTTGCCCACCAGGGGGACGTTGTGAAGCAGTCCCGCCAGCCCATGCGCTGCGCCCCGGAGGCCGCTGCCCAGGGCCCGAAGGACCGCCCCGCCGCCACGGCGGAGCAAGCGGAGGGCCACATAGACCACCGTATTTCTCCACCAGCCACCCAGTTTGAGCCGCAGGGCCAGGGACATGCACCAGCCGGTAAAGACGCCCGCCAGGGCGGCAGGACCCAGTACCACAGCCAGCACCACGCCAATGCCTCCAAAGTTGGCCTCCACCACCAGTTGGATGCCCAAGAACAGCCCCAGTGCCACCGCCGCCGTCAGAAGGTCCAGTGGGATCCGTGTCCCCCAGCCGGGACGGACGCCGTCCACGTAAGGATGGTGCCCGGCGGCACACAGCAGGAAGATGAAGCAGACTGTCACCAGCAGCGCCGCAGCAGCGATGATGGCGTAGATCCAGTAGCGGAGGGCGTAGGCCAGTTCCGCCAGCCGGTTGGCCAGGGCGTAGTCGTCGTCATAAACAAACACAGAGGACAGCGGCACTGTAATCCGCACGGTATAAGCGTTCTCAACAACGCCGGCGCTGGGCCGTTCCGGATTTGCCCAGTCATAGGAAAATCTGAACTGCCACGGACTATCATATTCTGCAAGCCCCGTGTACCAGAGCTCCCTGCCGGTCTTATCCTGTACCATGACGTAAGAGATGTTCCGCTCCGCACAGTAGCTGTCTGCTGCTTCCGTATTCATCTGGTATACCTGCTCTTCACTGTTCCAGATCAGGAAATTGAGAAGCGTCTGCCCGTCTCCCCAGGCGATATTGGAAAACAGCTCCTGCTTGAAAGCCGTCTCGCTGGTGACATAGACGTCGGTGCTGTACAAAAACACCGCGCCCAGCACACCGCCGGCGGTAACGGCGGTCATCACCAGCATCAGCAGAAAGGCTATGACCTTGGCCGCCGTACTCTCCGTGAGCCTCTTTTTCCGTTTCGGTGCCGGAGGCTGCATGGGCTGCTCCTCCATCACCGCCTGGGCGATCTCCTTTTCGATGTTCTGTTCGATGGCCTTCATGTCCGCATCCCCTTTTCCAGTTTGTACCCCTGGCCCCAGACCACCTTTAAGTATCTGGGCTCCGCCGGGTCGATCTCGATCTTCTCCCGCAGGTGGCGGATGTGAACCGCCACTGTGTTCTCACTGCCGAAGGGAGCGTCCTTCCATACCTTCCGGTAGATCTCCCTGGGGGAGAACACCTGCCCCGGGTGCTCCAGCAGCAGCTTCAGAATATCGTACTCCGTGGGCGTCAGAGCTACCGGATCCCCATCCACGGCGACGGTCTTCTCCCGGTCGTCCATCTGGATAGTGCCCAGGGTCAGCACCTCCGGCCGGAGTGCACCGCCCCCCAGCTGGAAGTACCGCCGCAGCTGGCTGCGGACCCGGGCAGCCACCTCCACCGGGTTGAAGGGCTTGGTGATGTAGTCGTCTGCCCCCACGTTGAGGCCCAGGATCTTATCCGTGTCTTCGCTCTTGGCAGTCAGCAGGATCACCGGCACGTTACTCACCTGCCGGAGCTTTGCCAAAGCGGTAATCCCGTCCATCTCCGGCATCATGATGTCCAGCAGCACCAGATGGATGTCCTTCCGCTCCAGGGCATCCAGAGCCTCCTGACCGGTGTGGGCCTCCAGCAAATGGTAGTCCGGATTGGCCAGGTAGATTTTCAGCGCGTTGACGATGTCCTGTTCATCGTCGCAGATCAGGATGTTGTACATGGGGCTCCCTCCTTGGCTTCCATGATACCGGATGGCGGTTTAATAAAAAACCGGGAAACTTCTTAAGATTTTATGAAGACCGCTTTCGGTGCCGCCTTCCGCCGGGCGGCACAGCCGGACAAACGGGAATCTCTGAACGCACGGAGCGGCCCCCGCCCATACGGGCGGGGGCCGCCTGCCCCGGATCCGCCCCAGCACGCTGCCGCAGCGGTCTGTCTGGACCTCGTCGAAGCCGGATTCCTCCATCTTCCCACTGTACCAGTTCTGCCACCCCCTGCTCCCGGCCGGAGGGGCCGGGGATGCGGACGGTCTCCTGGCAGAAAGGATCAGCAGTTCCTCCCGGCTGTCCTGTTCACTCCATTTTCCGCAGCGCACCGCGCTGCTTAAGATACTCCTATGGTAGGGGATTTCGCCGGAAAAATCAACCCCGGAAAAAAGCCGCCCGGCGGGAGTTTCCCGCCGGGCGGCTTTGAAGGACGCAGGCGCATACATTTAGGCGTCCTTCTTCATCATGATGTCCAGGATGGTCTTGTCGGTCTCCACCATGCCGGGGGTGCTGACCAGGCCCATGTTGCGGATGGCCTGCTCCGGCGTCTTGCCGCAGATGCCGTCCGTGGACTGGAGCACCACATCGCTCATGGCCAGCTGGGCACACATGATGGCGGCGTTGGTGGCAGTAGCCAGCTTCAGGGCGCAGCCGATCTTGCCGCCGTCGCAGATCATACCGGTGAGGTTGCCGCTCATGTTGATGATGGCCTTGCCGATCTGCTCATCGCTGCCGCCCATCAGCCACACCATGG
>NZ_CAKVVF010000092.1:0-7877 GCF_934833455.1 Oscillibacter sp. KLE 1728 | reverse complement strand
GAGGTCCGCAACCAGGCCGACCAGATGGTCTACCAGAGCGAGAAGACCCTCTCCGAGATGGGCGACAAGATCCCTGCCGATGACAAGAGCAAGGTCCAGGCCGGAATCGACAAACTGAAGGAGGTTCTGAAAGGCACGGATACCGCTGCCATCAAGACCGCTACCGACGAGTTGACCCAGGCCTTCTACGCCGTCAGCGAGAAGCTGTATCAGCAGGCCAATCCCCAGGGGGCCCAGGGCGGCGCCCAGCAGCAGGCCGGCCCCGACGCCGGCGCCCAGCAGGGCCAGTATTATGACGCCGACTACAAGGTGGTCGACGATGACGAGAATAACAAGAAGTGATCAGATGCCATGCGGCCGCGCGGGCGGGGGACACCCCCGCCTGCGCGGCACGCTCTCATGAATTAGGAATTAGAAATCAGGAATGAGGAATTGAGGTGTCCGGCGGAGCCGGACGGATTTCAATTCATCCGCCGGGAGCGGATTCCACAATTCCTAATTCCTAACTCCCCATTCCTAATTGAAAAGTTGGTGATTCTATGGCAGAACAGAAACGCGATTACTACGAGGTCCTGGGGGTTTCCCGGGGAGCCTCTGAGGATGAGATCAAAAAGGCCTATAAAAAAATGGCCCGGAAGTATCACCCGGACCTGAATCCGGGGGACAAGACGGCGGAGGAGAAGTTCAAGGAGGTCAACGAGGCCTATGAGGTCCTCTCCGACGCGGACAAGAAGGCCCGGTACGACCAGTACGGCCATGCGGGCGTTGACCCCAACTTCGGCGCCGGGGGCTTCGGCGGCGGATTCGACGGGAGCTTCGACTTCGGCGACCTGGGGGACATCTTCGGCAGCTTTTTCGGCGGCGGCTTCGGCGGCGGGCGGCGCACCAATCCCAACGCCCCCCAGCGGGGCGAGAGCATCCGCATGTCCATCGCCATCAGCTTCGAGGAGGCGGCCTTCGGCTGTGAGAAGGCAGTCACCGTGGAGCGGTATGAGACCTGCGACACCTGCCACGGCAACGGCTGTGCCCCCGGCACGTCGCCGGAGGTGTGCCCGGACTGCCACGGCACCGGGACGGTCCAGGTCCGGCGGCAGACGCCCATGGGCGTGTTCGCCACCTCCTCCCCCTGCCCCAAGTGCGGCGGCAAGGGGCGGATTATCCACCAGCCCTGCAAGGACTGCCGGGGCAGTGGTATGGTGCGCAAGAAAAAGACCATTCAGGCCAGCATTCCCGCCGGCATCGACAACGGGCAGACCATCTCCATCCGTGGACAGGGCAACGCCGGCAAGAACGGCGGCCCGGCGGGCGACCTGCTGATTACCATTACGGTCCGGCCTCACGAGCTGTTCCGGCGGGAGGGCACCTCCGTCCTGTGCGAGGCGCCCATCACCTTCACCCAGGCGGTGCTGGGTGCGGAGCTGGAGATCCCCACCATCGACGGCAAAGTGAAGTATACCCTGCCGGAGGGCACCCAGTCCGGCACCACCTTCCGCCTGAAGGGCAAGGGCATCCCCTCCATCAACGGCCGGGGGCGGGGCGACCAGTATGTCACCGTCTACATTGAAACCCCCAAAAATCTGAACAAGGAGCAGAAGGAAGCCCTGAAGAAGTTCGCCGAGACCATGGGCGAGAGCAATTACGAGGAGCAGAAGAAGTTCTTCAAGAAGTTCAAAAAGTGAGGCACGTATGTATTTAGCCGACTACCACGTCCACTCCCGCATCTCACCGGACGCCTCCGCCTCCATGCAGGAGATGGCGGAGGCGGCCATCCGGCTGGGGTTCCAGGAGATCTGCTTCACAGACCATGTGGAGCCCATCCGGTTCGGCACCACCGAACCCCGGGGGGCCTATGACTGGGATCCCATGATTGCGGAGTTCCGCGCCGCCCGGACGGCGGTGGGGGACCGGATCACGCTGCGCCTGGGCGCGGAGCTGGGAGACGCCGTGTGGGGCATCAGGCGGATGGAGTCCATGCTGGCGGAGGCCCCGCCGCTGGACTTTCTCATCGGCTCCATCCACACCCTGTCGGAGAAGATGGAGGGTCGGGACCTGTATTTCCTTACCCCGCGGGACGAACAGGAAGCGCGGGACTGCCTTGCCGACTACCTGGGCCAGGTGCGGAAGCTCGCGGAGTGGGGGCGATTCCAGGTACTGGGCCATCTGACGCTGCCCCTGCGGTATTTGAACGAGAACCGGGGGATGCATGTCAGCTTCGACGGGTTCGAGGAGGAGATCGCGGAGATCTTCCGCCTCATCATCCCCAAGGGCATCGGGATCGAGCTCAACACCAACCGGGGCAACACCCCGCTGCCGGACGAAAAGTGGCTGCGGCTGTACCGCTCCCTGGGCGGCGAGATCGTCACCCTGGGGACGGATGCCCACACGCCGGGGTTTGTGGGCTGTGCCGTCCGGGAGGGGCAGGCGCTGCTGCGGGCCTGCGGATTCCGCCGTTTTGCCGCCTTCCGGCAGGGGAAACCGGTATGGCATGAATTGTGATTTGCTTTTCAGGGGAAAACTGGCTATAATAAATCCATTCCAGCCCCATTCCTCTCCGAATGGGATGACTTGATTTGAAAAGGAGAACGATCACCATGAAAATCGCTCTGGGTTCTGATCACGGCGGCTACGCGCTGAAATGCGACATCATCCAGCTTCTGGAGAAGCTGGGCCATGAATACAAGGACTTCGGCTGCTACTCGACGGAGAGCTGCGACTACCCCGACTTCGGCGAGGCGGCGGCCCGGGCTGTGGCCTCCGGCGAGTATGATCGGGGCATCGTCATCTGCACCACCGGCATCGGCATCTCCATTGCCGCCAACAAGGTGCAGGGTATCCGCTGCGCCCACTGCGCCGACTCCCTGGAGGCGGAGATGACCCGCCGCCACAACGACGCCAATATGCTGGCCATCGGCGCGGGGTTCACCGGCAAGAACCTGGCGGAGCGGATGGTGGAGGTGTTCCTCTCCACGGACTTTGAGGGTGGCCGGCATGAGCGGCGCGTGAACAAGCTCAACGCCATCCAGCCCTGACGGGCAGGGGCAATCTCCTGGAGAAGAGGTGACGGACATGGGAGGCACCAAGGGCTACCGGAGCTACCGGGGCAGGACCTCCAAGGGGAAGATCGCGCTGGCAGTGCTGCTGGTGCTCATCATCCTGGCGGCGGTGGGCTTTCTGTGGCTGCAGGAGTATATCGTCTACGATAGGGACGGCAGCTTCCACCTGGAGTTGCCATGGAAGACGGAGACGCCCCCCGCGGAAGAGGAAGTGCCCCCAGAGGACGTAGAGATTACCATTCAGGAGCCGGAGAAGCCGAAGGCTCTGGCTGCCTTCTCTGCTTCCGCCGCGCCGCTGACCCAGGCGGGCTGGAAAGATGCCTGGCTGGGAGCCTCTGTGATGTCTGCTCCCGCCTATAACGCTGCTGCCGTCACGCTGAAAGACAGCACCGGACACATCTACTTTGCTGCCACTGGCGCCGCGGCCGGCACCGTGAGCACGGCGGAGGACACGGCGGCGGCTCTGGCGGAGGTGACGGAAAGCAGTTACCACTCCATCGGCCGGATGAGCTGCTTCCTGGACCCCATTGCCGCCCGCGCGGACGTGGAGGGCATGGGACTGAAGAACACCGGTGGCTATATCTTCTACGACGGGAACAACGGAAACTGGCTGGATCCCAGCAAGCCGGCGGCCCGGCAGTACCTGTGCACCCTGGCGGCGGAGCTGGCACAACAGGGTTTTGATGAAATCCTGCTAACGGATGTGGGCTATCCCACAGTAGGGAAGCTGGACAAGATCGACTACAACGGCGCCGACCGGGCGGCCAGCATCCGGCTGTTCCTGGAGGAGCTGCGCAGCGCTCTGGGTGAGTATGGTGTGGCTGTCTCCATTGAGCTGCCGCCGGAGGTCATCACCTCCGGCGCCGACGACACTGCCGGCCTGGTACTCTCGGATATCGCCCCGCTGGTGGACCGAGTCTACGCCGTCACCACGGTTGACCAGATCCCCGCGCTGGAAGCGGCGGTCAGTGCCGCCGGTGAGGACACGGACTTCGTGGCGGAGCTAACGGGCCACAGCCCTGATGTGACCGGCAGCTGCCTGATCCTTGCAGATTGAAGACAGATGAAGAGGAGAGCGCCCGTGCCGATTGGCACGGGCGCTTTTCTGGAGCTTCCTCAGCGGTGCGCCTCCTCATAGGACCGCAGGGTCCCCTCTGTCAATCGGGAGAGCTTATGGAGCCGTTCATTCACCATATCCCACATACACATGGGCAAGTGATCCCGGTGACCACGGTGCAGCGTCACGCACTCAAAGCAGTTGCCGTGGTGAGGGCAGGCCTGCTTGCAGGGGCAGTGGTCACCGCTCTCCCGCACCTGCTTCAGAAATTCCCGCTTGATGGCCATGGCTTCCGCATGGCGGCCCTCCCGGTCCAGCTCGTTTTGCTCAATTGCAAGTTCATTGCCATCGATCTTCATGTGTCCGCTTCCTCCTCAAATGTAAAGACTTGACCGACTCTGTTAACGTACACAGTTCGGGATGTGAAAGAAGTATAGCATGACAGGAATTGATTTGTAAAGTTAAAATTTCCCCACTGGTGCATGGGCAGAAAGCGGCGGATATCCGCCAGCTCCAGGAAGTACTGGGGGCCACGGAAGCCGTCCTCCCCCAGACGGGGATCCAGAGGCAGCATGGCCAGATCGATCTTCCGGCCCCGGAGAGGTTCCGCATACCGCCGGAAGTCCGCTTCCATGTTCCGGTTCCAGACGGGGTCCTCGCCCTCCCAGTGCCACCAGTTCAGATCCCCGGCATGAAAGACCGTCCGGCCTTCCGCCGTCACCAGAAAGGCCACGCCCTCGTCGGTGGAGGGCAGTGCCTCCACGGTGACGCCGGGCAGGGGAGAGGCGCTCTCCCCGCCGGAAAGCACCCGGCAGTCCGCGGCGGCTTTTTCCGAGAGTCCCCATTTCTTCCGGTTCCGGTCTGTCAGATGGATGCCCTTGCCAAGAAGGAATCGGACATCCCGCTGCCCGTCATCCAGAGCAAAAATCCGGGGATCAAAGTGGTCTGGATGGCGATGGCTGGCAAAGACCAGCAGGGGGCCTGATGGCAGGGGGGGCAGGTCCCCCTTCCACCAGTCAAAGAGCAGCGTGAGACCGGGCAGCTCCACCAGAAAGCCGCTGTGGTCCAGAATGGTGACGTGCATCATTTGAACTTTACAGCCGTTCCGTAGGCAATGACCTCCGCCGCCCCCTGCATCACGGAGGCAGAGGCGTACCGCAGGCCCACCACTGCGTCGGCTCCCAGAGCCTCTGCCGCGTCCACCATGCGCTTGGTGGCGATCTGCCGGGCCTCCACCAGCATCTCGGTGTAGCCGGTGATCTCTCCGCCCACCAGGGTCTTCATACCGGCCATGAAATCGCGGCCGAAGTTTTTGCTGTACACCACCGTGCCCCGCACGATGTCCAGGGCCTCAAATTCCTGGCCGGGAATGGTCTCAATACTGACGAGCTTCATATAATTCTCCTCCTTTGATCTCTTTCAAGCGGTCCCGCAGGGCCAGCCCCAGCGGGATCAGCCCTGCTGCCTGGACAGCGGCCAGAACCGCCAGCAGAACGGATGCCGCACCGCTGGGGAAAAAGGCCTGCCGCACCCACAGCAACACCGCGGCCGCAGCCAGCAGCCATACGGCCGTCCCTGCGGCGGACACCGCTGCTTGTCGGCAATCCCGCCGCTCAGTAGTTCCGCGCATCGTCTTCCTCTCCCCGCTCAATCTCCCGGACCCGCTGGACCAGGGCGATGACCACACCGACCACCACTGCCGCCGGGATGGCCACAAAGAGCGCCAGCACCGGCAGGGGCGGCGCACCGGCCGGATCCACCTCGAAGGCCCAGAGGAAGAGCCAGATCAGCCCCGCCATCAGGACTGACATGACGATGGCGACCACGATGGGCGCCACGAAGCGGCGGCGCCTGGTGTCCTGCTTCTGCTTGTTCATAAAGGTCGTTCCCTCCTGTTCCATCTGGGCCATCCGATCCAGCAGGGACTGGGCGTCCAGCTCCTCCAGCCGCTCCCTGCGGTCTGTGAGCGTCCCGCAGAAGCGGATGGCCGCTTCCAGATTCTGCCGCTCCCGCTCCAGGGACACCAGATGGCGGCGCATACCGTCCCCCACGGTGTAGGCGCCGTGCTGCATCTGCCGGATCTCCTCCAGCGGAAGGCCCAGCTTCCGAAGCAGCTTGATCCGCCGCAGGACCTCCACCTCAGTCTCCCCATAGTCCCGGTAACCGTTCTGGCTGTTCCGCCGGGGGGAGAGCAGTCCCTCCGCCTCATAAAAGCGGATGTTCTTCCGCGTGATGCCCACCAGGGCTTCCACTTCATTGATTTTCAAGGGATTACACCTCATCTCTGGGGACAGGGTACACCTTCCACCCGGGGGAAAGTCAAGGGACTTTCAAAATTTTTGTACAGGGGGTGGGAAGTTGGCGCCGGATGTGGTACAATAACCGCAATGCGGCGATTGTGCGGCTGGACAGGCTGATACAGCGGCGCAAGTTCGGAAAGGGTGCCATATCCATTCTGCGGATATGGTACAATCATACCATGTGCGGTGAGAATTTGACAACCAAAACTGTTTTACAAGATTTGCCGGGGCCGCTGTTGGCGTGGTATCGGGCCAATGCCCGGGACCTGCCCTGGCGGCGGACCACAGACCCGTATCAGATCTGGGTCTCGGAGATCATGCTGCAGCAGACCCGGGTAGCGGCGGTGCTGGGGTATTATGCCCGCTTTCTGGAGACATTCCCCACGGTGGAGGCTTTGGCAGCCGCCCCGGAGGAGCGGCTGATGAAGCTGTGGGAGGGCCTGGGCTATTACAGCCGGGCCAGGAACCTGCAGAAGGCCGCCAGGATCGTGGCGGAGCAGGGCGGCCGGTTTCCGGACACCTACCAGGACCTGCTGGCCCTGCCGGGGGTGGGGGACTACACCGCCAGCGCCATTGCCTCCGCCGCCTTCGGCCGACGGGAAGCGGCGGTGGACGGCAACGTGCTGCGGGTGGTCATGCGGCTGACGGACTGCCGGGACGATATTGCCGATCCCAAGGTAAAAAAGGCCGTGCGGGCACAGATCCAGGCCGTCATGCCGGAGGCTGAGGCGGATATCCGCGTCTTCAATCAGGCCACCATGGAGCTGGGGGCCACGGTCTGCGCACCCAACGGCCCGCCCCGGTGTCTGGAGTGTCCGGCCATGGCCTTCTGCAAGGGCCGCCTTCGGGGCACGGCAGAGGATCTGCCAGTGAAGGGGGCCAAAAAGCCCCGCCGGGTGGAGGAGAAGACGGTGTTCCTGCTGGTGCGGGACGGAAAGATCGCCCTGCGGAAGCGGCCGGGGACCGGCCTGCTGGCGGGCCTGTGGGAGTTTCCCAACGTGGAGGGAGCCCTGGACGAGGCTGCCGCCGGAGCGGCGGTGTCCGTCTGGGGCCTGGAGCCCAGGCGGTGGGAGAGCCGACTGACGGCGAAGCACATCTTTACCCATGTGGAGTGGCACATGACCGGTTACACCCTGGAGGTGGCGGGAGACGGCCCGGCGGACTTCGTCTGGGCAGATGCCGGAGCCCTGTCGGACCGGGCGGTGCCCTCCGCCTTTGGGCGGTATTACACGGAAGCGGCAGCACGCTTGAAGGAGGAGTGACGAATGGGCTGGCTGGTGGGACTGCCCCTGGGGCTGTTTCGGCTGCTGGGGAGTATTTTGCTGGTGGCGCTGCGGTTTGCGGTGCCCATTCTCATTCTCGTGGCGGTGATCTTGGTGGTGCGGCATGTGCGGAGGCGGTCCGCCCGGTACCGGGCGGAGGACGAGGACAGGCAGGAGCCGAAATTTCACGGCCCTGTGTATACGG
>NZ_CAKVVF010000091.1:0-8346 GCF_934833455.1 Oscillibacter sp. KLE 1728 | reverse complement strand
GCTGGCTCCCCGCCTCCGGGCGGAAGGAGACCCCACCCGCCGCTCTCAGAGGGGGGCGCAGGAGATTCCATAGGCAGCACCTCTCATAGCCCTTCCCACGGGGCCCACATCTGTTCCAAAATCTCCTCCGGCAGGGTGTCCGGCCATGACTCCACAATCTCTCCATCCACATAGTCGTAGACGGTGTACGGCTTCTCCGGCCAGCGGGTGCGGACGGCCACCTCCAGCTCTCCGTCCCCATCCACGTCCAGCGCCTCGGCGTTGATGCAGTCCTCCACTTCCAGGATTGCCCGGGTGTTGATGCCGGTGGGGTCCGGCTCCTCCGGATGATAGGGCCAAAACCGGACGTCACATAAAAACACCAGATTTTCGGACTCTGCGTAGGGGTCCGGGTAATACCCGTCCCGGAGATACTGGACGCTGGTATAGCCGAAGAGAAGCGGCACGCTGCCGGAATCCCCCTCATAGGTGACATCCATGACACCTCCCAGAACGGTGACGCCGGTGTCCTCACAGGCAGACACCGTACCAGTGCGGGTCAGCCGGTTCCATTGAAAGTCCATCTGATAGGAAATGGTATCTCCCCGCTCGTCCCGCAGCGTGAGGGCATCAAAGTCCACATCCTCCCCGCACTTCAGCCGGATCAGGTGTCCACGGTCCTCCACATAGACACAGTTCCTGCCATTCACAGTCTCTTTCAGAACGATGCTGTAATACCCCTCCTCCGTCACCACGATCTGCGTATACGCCACCACGGCGGCAGTCACTGCCAGCAGCACCAGCACCGCCGCCAGCCGCTGCCAGGAGCGCCGCCGCTCCTGCCGCACGCTGTCACGGGAGATATCCAACAAGCTCTGCATGGTCTCCTCCGCTCCTTTCGCCGCCTGCCTCCGGCAGGCCATCAGCTCCTCCACCGTCAGGTCCAGGGCTGCCGCCAGGGGCTCCAGCAGCGTCACATCCGGGTAGCTCAGTCCCCGCTCCCACTTGCTGACGGCCTTGTCCGTCACATGCAGCCGCGCCGCCAGATCCCGCTGGGTCAGGCCCAGATTTTTCCGCTCGCTGCCGATGAAATCGCCCAGCCGCTCCTTGTTCACGTGTATCACCTCGCCCTCAGTCTACCCTATGGGTCCGATTTTGGCAACCGACCAGCGGTAGAGACGTCCCGCAGGTACTTCCGGATGTCGCTGTAATCCTTGGGCGCGGCCTGTTCCAGGGCCTGCCGGGAGATCGCCCCATCCCCCTGCCGCCGCGCCGCCGCCTCTTGGTAGCGCCGCTGCTTTTCCTTCCACTTCTCTGTATCCCGCCGAATGGTCTCCGCCAGAAACCGGTAGGCCATGCGGGTCTCCTCCCTCAAGCCCGGGTGCTGCCGCAAAACCTCCTCCGGATCCGTGGGAGCCTTGTCTGCCGCCATGGCATAGCGGTACAGCAGAAGCAGCAGTTCCCCCCGCTGCTCCGCGTCCAGGGCCGCCACACAGGGAAAATTATCGAAATACAGCATAAAACTCTTCTTGTGTTCCTCTGCCAACGAAAAACCACTCCTCTCAAGAAAAGGCGTCCCCTCCCCATCTGATGCACGGCTCTATGCAATCTCCGGGAGGATTTTGCAGAATCCTCCCGTTATGGTAATAGCTAGAGTTAGGGTTATGGTGATAGTTATGGTCATTGTTATGGTAATGGCAAGGGGAACGGCAAGGCCCGCCTCTCCGTCGTTTTTGCACAAAAGAAAAGTTTTGTTGAATATTCCAAAGGACGAAAAGAGGACGGGTCTCCCCGTCCTCTCTCTATCCAGCGATGCTCAGTCGTTATCCCAGTTGTGCCAGACGTTCTGCACGTCGTCGTTGTCCTCCAGCATGTCGATGAGCTTCTCCATGTTCTTCACGTCTCCCTCGCCGGTGAGGGTGATGTAGTTCTGGGGCACCATCTCGATCTCCGCGCTGGCGAAGGCGTAGCCCTTCCCCTCCAGGGCCTCCACCACATCGTTGAAGGCGTCGGGGTCGCAGGTGATCTCCAGGGCGGGACCGTCGGCCTCAAAGTCGGCGGCACCGGCCTCCAGAGCGTCCATCATGACGGTGTCCTCGTCCAGCTCGCCCTCCTCGTTGTCAATGACGATGACGCCCTTCTTGTCAAAGGACCAGCTGACGCAGCCCTGGGCGCCCAGGTTGCCGTTGCACTTGTCGAACGCGTGGCGGACCTCCGGCGCGGTGCGCTGGCGGTTGTCGGTCAGGGCCTCCACAATGACGGCCACGCCGCCGGGGCCGTAGCCCTCGTAGGTGACGGCCTCGTAGTTGTCGGTGCTGCCGGAGCCCAGGGCCCGGTCGATGGTGCGCTTGATGTTGTCGTTGGGCATGTTGACGGCCTTGGCCTTGGCGATAACCGTGGCCAGACGGGAGTTGTTGTTGGGGTCGCCGGAGCCGCCGCCCTCTTTCACGGCCACGATGATCTCCTTGGCGATCTTGGTGAAGGCGGCGGAGCGCTTGGCGTCGGCCGCGCCCTTGGTCTTTTGGATATTATGCCATTTGGAATGTCCGGACATGGTACATTACTCTCCTTCTACGTAATACTGGATGACCTCCCGGTGGGAGGCGGATTTGGTGACGGTGAGGCCCGGGAACCGGCCGCGCAGGTACTCTGCCAGCACGGTGCACACCGGATTCTCTGTGGGGAAGTGGCCCGCGTCGATCAGGCGGATGCCCTTCCCTGCCGCGTCTAAAAACTGGTGGTAGCTGAGGTCCGAGGTCACGAACACGTCGCACCCTGCGGCGATGGCCGCATCCTCATAGTCGCCGCAGGCGCCGCCGCCCACCGCGACCTTCCGCACCGGGCCGCTGTCCCCGGCGTAGCGGACGCCGTTGGCCTGGAGCGCCCGGCAGACGTGCTTTGCAAATTCCTGTAAAGGCATAGGACTTGCCAGTGTTCCCATCCGGCACAGCCCCTCCGGGTCCCCCAGCGGCCCAGGGTCCTCCAGCCCCAGCGCGGCGGCCAGCGCGTCGTTGACGCCGCCGGGGGCCACATCCAGGTTCGTGTGCATACAGATGGCGGACAGGCCGCTCCTCAGGATTTTCAGCAGCAGGTGCCCCTGGGGCGTGTCCTGCCGGACGGTCTGCACCGGTAGCCATTTGCAGTTCATCACCGGATGGTGGCTGACAATCAGCTGGCAGTTTTCCGCGATGGCCTCGTCCGCCACGGCCTCCGTGATGTCCAGGGCCACCAGGACCCGCCGGACCTCCGCCTCCGGGTCCCCCAGCAGCTGGCCCACGTTGTCCCAGTCCATGGCGCCCTCCTTCGGGGCCAGTCGGAACAGGGCCTGTTCAATTTCCCGGACAGTTGGCATGGCGCCACTCCTCCCTCATTTGCAGAAGCTCCGTGATGACGGCCCTGGCGTAATCGCCCCGTTCCCGGGCCTCTGGCGCCGACGCCCGGTTGGACCCGGCCGCCGCCGCCTGGAGCTGGATGATCTTCTCGATGATGTAGCGGTCCCCCAGGGGGTCGTAGAGCAGGTCCGCCCCGGCCCACTGCCGGCCCAGCGTGAGATGCATCTCCCCTGCCCCGGCCTCGATCACGGGATAGAGAAAGCCCCGGTCCCGCACCAGCGCCTCCCGCGCTATGGCGTAGCCGTGCTCCGCCAGGAAGCGGCGCAGCGCCTCCGCCCGGCTCTGGGGCTGGAGCAGCAGGGTGTGGCGGCCGTCGGCGGTCCAGGGTGCCCCGGCCAGAATCTGGGCGATGTTCTCGCCCCCCATGCCGGCGATGACGATGGTGTCGCACTCCTCCGGCGCCACGGCGGCCAGACCGTTGCCCAGGCGGAAGGTGATCCGGTCCCCCACACCGTAGCGCCGGCCGGTCTCCTGCGCCCGGTCCAGGGGGCCGCGCCGCAGATCGCTGGCAATGGCAGAGGCCACGCGGCCCTGCAGCGTCAGCCACACGGGCAGATAGGCGTGATCCGTGCCAACATCAGCGAGGTGCGCACCCTGGCGGACCCAGGCGGCGATCTGCCGCAGGCGCGGCGTCAGTTCCAGATGTTTTCCCATGGCGCCCTCCTGTTCCGGCTGTCGGAGGAGGACGCATACGGTCTCCCGTATGCGTCCCGTTCCGGTCATTCCGCTTTCTTGTTGGCTTCCTCGTTCACCAGGGCCAGCAGCTTGTCGCAGTCCACGCCGTGGACCATGCAGGCCTCCTCCACAGTCTCGCCCCGGGAAGAGGGGCAGCCCAGGCAGTGCATGCCGATGGACAGGAAGATGGGCGCGGTCTGAGGCGCCATGTCCAGAATGTCACCGATGATGGTGTCCTTCTTGATCTCGATCATCAGAGGTTCCTCCAATTCTAATCTGAAATTCAGCAGGGGTATTATACTCTAGTTTTCGATGTTTTTCAAGAGAAAATCTTTGAAAAGCCTGGAAATGTGGAGATTCGGCGTCCGCACCGGCACATTTTTCCGGAATGCCTCCCGTTTCCCCGGCGCGGGGCGCGGCGGCCGGCTCCCACGGCAAAAGAAGAAGCGGCGCCCACCGGGCGCCGCCTCTGCAAGAGACCAAAATGGATTGATTCGTTTATCTCTGCTGGTCCCGCATCTTGGCGAAGCACTCGCTGCAGTACACGGGACGGTCAGACTTCGGCTCGAAGGGCACGCGGGCTTCGCCGCCGCAGGCGGCGCAGACAGCGGTGAAATACTCCCGGGGACCGCGGGCCGCGTTCTTGCGGGCGTCACGGCAGGCCTTGCAGCGCTGGGGCTCGTTCTGGAAGCCGCGCTCCGCGTAGAACTCCTGCTCACCGGCGGTGAACACGAACTCCTGGCCGCACTCCTTGCAAACTAAGGTCTTGTCTTCGTACATGATGTTACCCTCTCTTTGAAAAGAAAAATATATTGCGTTCAGCTTCCGCTGAGATCGCCGGAAAGAAGCTGCCGTGCCACCTTGCGCCGAATGCGCTGCACGGCGTTGTCCACGGACTTTGGGGGCTTGCCTACCGTCTCGGCAATTTCCCTGCATGAAAGACCGTCTAAATAGTACCCCAAAATCTTTGCTTCAAACTCGGACAACTGTTTCCGGACACCGGATAAGAGGGCAGCGGTATGTTCCCTGTCGATGAGATACGCTTCGGGATCGCGCTGAGTCAGATCGCTGGTACCAGAGGTGTAGGAATTGGCGTCAAAGAAGGGTGTATCCAAGGGGACCGACTGATTGAGAGCCATGTGCTTATCCCGCGCCGCGGCGCGGAGGACGGAATACAGCCGGTTACGAATGCAGATTTCTGCGAAGGTCCGGAAGGATGCCTCCTTGGAGGCGTCATACTCCCGAACGGCTTTGAGGAGGCCCACCATGCCCTCCTGGGTCAGATCCTCGCTGTCGCCGCCCACCAGAAAGAAGGGGCGGGCGCAGGTCCGGACCAGCCGGTTGTACCGCGTCACAAGAGCTTCCTCCGCTTCGCGGCTGCCGCCGGCAACCAGTTGGCACAGCGTTTCATCGCTGCACTGGTCCAGGGGCTGGGGTGTCTTCTCGCTAAATTTGTACATATCGTATTATACCTGTCTATCCAGTGAAATGTCAAGCAATTTGTAAAAAAATCCGAGAAACAGATTTTTATTTTTTTTGCGATTTGATGAAATCTGCCAGCCGGTCCGCCACCGCCTGGGCGATCTGCGTGGTTTTGGCCTCCACCATCACCCGGATCAGGGCCTCCGTGCCGGAGGGGCGCACCAGCACCCGGCCAGCGCCGGCGAGGGCCTCCTCCTCCTGCTTCACGGCCTCCGCCAGCGCGGGGGACGCCATAATGGCCTCCTTCACGCCGCCGCTGTGGGGCACCTCCACGTTCACCAGCACCTGGGGGTAGACGGCGCAGCAGCTGACAAGGGAACTTGCTTTCTCCCCGGACCGGGCCAGCACCTGCAGGAACTGGAGGGCCGTCACCTCACCATCGCCGGTGGTCTCCACATCGGTGAAGATGGTGTGGCCGGACTGCTCCCCGCCGATGCGGTAGTCCCGCTCCAGCATCTTCTCCAGCACGTTCCGGTCGCCCACATCCGTGCAGAGCAGGTCGATGCCGTTGTTCCGGCAGAACTCGTGGAGGCCCAGGTTGCTCATCACCGTGGCCACCAGGGCGTTGCCGTTGAGCTTTCCCCGGCGCTTCATGTCCAGGGCGCACACCGCCAGGACCTTGTCGCCGTCGATGACGCCGCCGGTCTCGTCCACCAGCAGGCAGCGGTCCGCGTCCCCGTCAAAGGCCACGCCGATGTCATAGCCGCCCCGCACCACGGCGGCGGCCAGGTCCTCCAGGTGGGTGGAGCCGCAGTGGCTGTTGATGTTCACCCCGTCCGGGTCCCGGTGGATGAAGTCCGTCCGGGCCTTGAAGCGGCCGAACAGCTCCGGCGCGGTGGCGCTGGCAGCGCCGTTGGCGCAGTCCGCCAGGATTTTCAGCCCCGCCAGATCGGACTCGATGGTGGAGGCCACGAAGTCGATATAGTCCCGCTTCAGCTGGCGCATACCGTGGTGGCGGCGGCCGATCTCCCCCCGGGTTCGGAGCTTCATGGGCTCCTGGGAGAGGATCTTCTCCTCGATCCGGGCCTCCACGCTGTCGGAGAGCTTGTAGCCCTGTCCGCTGAAGACCTTGATGCCGTTGTGCTCATAGGGGTTGTGACTGGCGGAGATCACGATGCCCGCGTCAGCCTTTTCCTGCACGGTGAGATAGGCCACCGCCGGGGTGGGAATGGTGCCCACCGGCTTCACGTCGCTGCCCACGGAGCAGAGCCCCGCCATCAGCGCGGACTCCAGCATGTCGGAGGAGATGCGGGTGTCCTTGCCGATCACCACGGTGGGGCGGCTGCCCTTGTCCTCCATCAGAACAGTGCCCACGGCCTGCCCCACGCGGAAGGCCATGTCGGCAGTGAGGTTCTCCCCCACCACGCCGCGGATGCCGTCGGTTCCAAATAGTTTGCCCATTGATATTACCTCGTTTGTTTCTTATGATGTGACCGTCCCGATGGGACGGGGATTCAGCCATGCTGATGGCTGGGCAATGCACCCCCCGTTTCTCTTTTGTCGTGCCAAAAGAGAAACGGGCCGTGCACGGTCCAAAGAGAAAAGCGTTGGCGCGCTCCGGTGCAGTGGCCCTCCGCGCGACGGGGGGCGGCGGATCGGTGCAAGCGCCGATTTGGCCCGGCCTTCGGGCACGCTATACTCTTCTGCGATTTCTCCAACTGCCGTCCCGTGGCGGATCGTGCGGAGGTCGTCGGGGTGGTCATCGCATGGAGCTGCTTCTCTTTTCGCTGCCGCTAGCTGTCCCGCGCGGGAGCTGCCGATAAAGGCATCGGCCCCTACGACCGCCAGGGCAGCGCGTAGCGAAGCGGAACGCGCGGAAAGAGGAGCTGGTCAAATGCGTCCTTGCACCCCGTTGACCTCCGCATCCACGCCGCGGGAATCAGCGTTCAAGCCTGTACCGCACCCCGCCGCGCCCGTTGGCCAGTCCTCGCAAACACGCAGGCACCATCTCACGCCAACCCCCGTACAGCAACTTTGCACGCCCGTGCAGAGTTGCGGCCAAAAGCGTTCTTTTCTTTTGGACCGTGCACGGCCCGTTTTCTTTTCGGGCAAGACCGAAAAGAAAATGGGGGGTGCATCCCGCTGAACAAGCCCCTTGCGGGAGCAAAGATTCCCGAGGCCGCCGGACGGCGGCCTTTTACAACTCCCGCCGGTCCGACCGCCCGGCCAGATAATCCAGCGACACGCCGAAGTGGTCCGCCAGGGCGATCAACGTGTCCAGGCTGGGCCGGTGCTCGCCGGACTCCAAGTATTGGTAGGGCCGCTCCCCAATCCCGATGGCGGCGGCCACCTGCTTTTGGGTTTCGCCCTGTTCCTTGCGGAGTTCCCGCAATCGCTCGTTTAGTTCCATAAATCCCCCTTAACACGCTTCGCAGAGCGTGTTATATTTTTCTCACGCTTTATGAAGCGTGAGAAAGGAGTATTCGCAATGTCTGACTCCAAAAACGGGCCGCACGCCCCTGCAGGAGCGGGTTCCTCTGAACGGCGGGAAACCCACCTCTACATCTCCCTCCGGTCCGACCGCCCGGCCAGATAATCCAGCGACACGCCGAAGTGGTCCGCCAGGGCAAGCAGACTGTCAAACCCCGGCTTTTGTTTGCCTGTTTCAAACCGCTGATACTGCCGGTCTGTCATTCCGGCGGCTGCGGCCACCTGCGCTTGGGTCTCGCCGTGCTCTTTGCGGAGTTCCCGCATTCGCTCATAAAACTCCATATTAGGATCTCCTTGGCACAACCTAAAAGTCGTGATATATCCTTTCTGCAAACAGCTTAAAAGTTGTTTGCAGAAAGGAGCATTCGCAATGTCCGACTTCATGAAA
>NZ_CAKVVF010000090.1:0-8358 GCF_934833455.1 Oscillibacter sp. KLE 1728 | reverse complement strand
CACGGCAAGGCGTTCGAGGGCCTGCTGAAGCGGTACTTCGGCTGATTCGAAAAGTCCATACGGCAAATCCCCCCGGCCGCCGGCCGGGGGGATTTTTATAAAAAGAGAGGTAAGACCGTTCGCGCCGCACGAAACTAATCAGAATCTGTAACATCTTTCAAGGCCCTGAGGGGCGCTTGCTTTTCTGCTCCCATATACATGAACTGATGTTGGTTGATCTGGTCATACATCAATTTCGGTTAACATGCAGGCAGAAAGAGAGGCTTGCGTGTGATGATCTCCTATGACAGCCTGCGGGACAAAATGAAGGAAAAAGGCATCTCTCAATACGCCCTGATTAGGCGCTGGCACATCAATCCAGCCCAGATCACCCGCCTGAAGCGGAATGAGAGCGTCAGCCCCCACACCATTGAGATGTTCTGCAAGATCCTGAAGTGTGAGGTGGGGGACATTATGCGGCATATTCCGGACGGGAAAGCGTAACGGCAGAGCAGGCCGCCCGCTCTGCCGTTTTTTGCCGTCCCCGGCCCGATTCTACGCTCCGCAGACAAAATTCAAGGGCGGGGGATGGTCAAACAGCCTGATTTGCGGTATGCTGAGGCCAGAGAGGAGGGAGGCCCATGGATGCCGGAAAGACAGGCGCCTATCTGGCGGCGCTGCGGAAAGCCCGGGGCATGACCCAGCAGGAGGCGGCGGATCAGCTGGGTGTCTCCAACAAGACCGTGAGCAAGTGGGAAAACGGCGCGGGGCTGCCGGATATCACCCTGCTGCCTGCCTTGGCGGAGCTGTACGGCGTCACCGCCGATGACATCCTGGCGGGAGAGACCTTGCGGGGCCGGCCAGCGGAGGCCCAGGGACCGGCACGGCGGCGCCTCCTGCTGCTGCGGCTGCGGACCCGGTTCGACCTCTGTTTCATCGGCAGCCTGGCGCTGGGTGTGCTGGCGGCATTCCGGGTGGCCTATGTCAGTCTGGCGGCCTGGCCGCTGTCGGTGGGCCTCTTATGGATCGGCTATGTGCTGGCTGTCCATCCGGCCCGGTACGGTGATATATCGTTGGATGCTAAAATTTGGGAAAACCTGTACCGCAAGCTGCTGGCCGCCTCCGCCGTCCAGTGGTGGGCCCTGCTGCGGCTGGTGCGGCTGGGCAGGCTGGAGGTGGACTTTGCGGAGATGCGGTACTACGACACCATGCAAGCCTGGAAGCCGCTGCTCTTCGCCGTGGGGCTGGCGCTGCTGTGCGCCGTGCTGGAGCGGGCCCTGCGCCGCCGGGCGGGGGCGGATGCCTCTTTGCTGTGGATACCGGAGCGGCTGCGGCCAATGCTCCACCGGAGCGGCGGCTTCCTGCGGCGGACCCGGCGGCTCTGGCTGGTGTGGCTGGCGTGGGCGGTACTTCTGGCGGGGCTGTGGTTCCTGGCGGACGGCCAGCTGGACCGGGTGTTGGCGCCCTGGATCGCCCGATATGGGGAAGAGCTGGTCCAAAGCGGTTTCCCGGAGAGCTGGACCATCCTGCGGGGGCGGCTGGAGGCGGATGTGGCACTCTGGCTCCGGCTGCGGCAGGGGGTGCTGATCGCCGGCGCCGTCTCCGGGGCTGGCGTGCTGGTTTGGACGCTGCTACATTGGAAAAAGCGCCGCCCCCCTCTTGCGGAGGAGGGCGAAACATGATAGAATCTCTCCGGCGAAGAATAAGGGGAGAAGTGTATGTATCACTATATTTTCTTTGATTTGGACGGCACGCTGACAGACTCCAAGGAGGGCATCCTCAACAGCCTGCGGTATGCCTTTGACAAGCTGGGGGAGCCGGTGCCGCCGGAGAGCACCCTCATCAAATTCATCGGCCCGCCCCTGCAGGACTCCTTCGCGGAATTCTGCGGCTTTTCGGCGGAGCGGGCCGCGGAGGCCATCGCCGTCTTCCGGGAGCGGTACGAGCCTGTCGGCAAGTTTGAGAACATGGCCGCCCCCGGCATGGCGGACCTGTGCGCCCGGCTGAAGGCCCGGGGCTATGTGTTGGCTCTGGCCTCCTCCAAGCCGGAGAGCCTGTGTGTGCCTATCTGCGAGAAGTTCGGCTTCACGCCGTCTCTGGCTGTTGTGACGGGCAGCCCGCCCGTGGGGGACTGGAGCAAGGCGGACGTGATCCGGGAGACTATGCGCCGCCTGGAGCTGACGGAGGCCCACAAGCCGGAGATCCTGATGGTGGGGGACCGGAAGTTCGACGTGCTGGGCGCCAAGGCGTGCGGCATCGCCTGCGCGGGCGTGGAGTTCTTCGGCTACGCCGCCCCCGGCGAGCTGGCGGAGAGCGGCGCTGTGGCCGTGGTCCGGACACCGGAGGAGCTGGAGCAGTTCATCCTGACCCATTGAATGCGAAAAAAGAGGCGGCGCCCATGGGGCGCCGCCTCTTTCAGGCGCTTCGGTATTCAGCCGACGGTTTCCGCCTCGAGGACTTCCGGCAGGGTCAGGCCTTCACCAGTGAGATCGGCGGTGAGGATGGGGTCGATGGGCACCGCCAGATACATACTATTGCCGTAGACATAGGCGCCGGAGGTAACGGCTACCGCCTGACCGTAGACGTTCAGCAGGGCGCCGCCGCTGCTGCCCTCGGAGATGTCGGCGGTGCTCATGACGCAGGGCAGGGCGTACCGCTCCACATCCCGCTGCGTGGCGCTGACGATGCCGGAGCTGACTGCCAGCCCCAGGCCCAGGGGATTGCCGATGGCGTAGACCGTGTCGCCCGCCCGCAGGTCTCCGGTGCCGGAATCCGCGATGTCCAGCGTGGCAAAAGCAGAGGTGTCGTGTCCCTTCAGGGCGGCGTGGGAGACGCGG
Organism: Oscillibacter sp. KLE 1728; assembly: GCF_934833455.1. Lineage (NCBI taxonomy): Bacteria > Bacillati > Bacillota > Clostridia > Eubacteriales > Oscillospiraceae > Oscillibacter > Oscillibacter sp. KLE 1728. The sequence continues at coordinate 5,542 of NZ_CAKVVF010000090.1, read as the reverse complement.
ATCACCGCGATATCGATGTCCGGATCGTAGTAGATGACCCGCTCCACTTCATATACATCCCCGGTGGAGAGCGTGGCGGTGGCGGAGACCGCGTCCGCGATGGAGTGGTAGTTGGTGATGGCCAGCCCGTCCTCCGTGATGAAGAAGCCGCTGGCCTCGCCGGTGACAAGGCCTTCGTCCCGGTACGCCTCCGTCTCATAGGTGTCCAGACAGAACACGGCGGCCGCGCAGCGGTCCGCCACCTGCCGGGCGGTGAGGGCGGGGGTCAGCAGGCCCAGGGCGTTGGCCGCGGCCCGGGAGACGGTCCCCTGGCTCACCAGGCGTCCGATCACTGTGGCGCTGCCGTCCCGGTAGGAGAAGGACAGAGCGTCCGCCGCCATCTCAAACAGGTCCCCCTGGGTCAGGGTGCCGGTATAGGCGATGGGGAAGAGGCCGATCCGCTGGGCGAAACCCGCGGCGTCGGCAATGGTAAAGTCGCCCGCCTTGTCGGAATACCCCAGCATCCGCAGCAGGAAGGCGCTCCAGGCGTTGGCGGTGAGGGCCGCGTCCGGCCGGAAGGCTGTCGCCGTGACGCCGGTGATCCAGCCCTGCCGGGCGGCGTAGTTCACCTCCTGGGCGATGGAGGCGGGAACATCCCGGAAGCCGGCCAGCCAGTTGTCTGCCGCGGCGGCCTGTTCTGCCCCGGCCAGATGCACCAGCAGCACGGCCGCCTGTGCCCGGGTGGCGGGGGCGTCCAGATTATATGTAGAGTCGATCAGTCCCAGGGTGGAGAGGGTGTCCGCGGCCCGGGCCGCCTCCCCCTCCAGAGCGGAGGCGGCGGGGATCACGCTCACCGTCAGGACAAGGACACAGAGGAGCGAAAGAAGTCGTTTTTTCATGGGGTAGCCTCCAAATCTTGAGAATGGCTCCATTTTAGCACCGGGCAGAGCGCTTGGCAAGGCCCGGTCCCTTTACTGCCCGGGCCGATTTGGGCGTTCCCAAGACTCTCTTGGCGGAAAAGACGGAACAGAACGGTATATAAAAGGCCCCGCTGCCGCACATGAGGGCCTTGGTTCCACTATTCTGTATATTGGGATCACGCTCTTCTGCCCTTCAGAAAAGAACGCATCAGCATCGCGATCATGCCAATCATGAGATAGCAGACGCAATACAACAAAAACGCTGTTTCACCCATCGCAAAGAATAGCCACGCCCCTGCCAGAAATAATCCCGCGACAACAATTGGAAGGGGCCACAGCCGCTTGATGTCCTTTCCTGCAAATACGCCGCATACAGCAGAAAATATGGGATTGACCCCAAAGAACAGCAGAAGGCAGACGGCCATTCCCGCGCTGCCTGCAAATGTTGCTGCCAACCACGGACAGCCTATCATCAACAGCATTGCCAATATAGACCAGAAGATCAATGGCTTCATGTGGATGGCCTCCCTTTTATACGGAAATGGTTGCTTTTCTATATGATATCATATACGTCTGGCTGCTTCAAGGTTTGGAAGCGGGCCCCTTCAGCGAAAGCGCCGGAGCTGCCCATCCGTCCGGAGGAGGCGGGGGAGCAAGGCCCGTCTCACTGGACAGGCGGGCCAAAGTCTGCTATACTGAATCTACCTTTTGGAAAGGAAGCGGCCCATGGCGGAGCGATTGGCGGAGGACCTCTGGCGGCTGGACATCCCCTTGGTGGGGAACCCGCTGAAAAACTTGAACAGCTATTTGCTGACCGGAGAGCGGAGCCTGCTGATCGACACGGGCTTCCGCCAGCAGTCCTGCCGCGAGGCCATGGAGCGCCAGCTGGCGGAGACGCACGTGGACCGGGACCGGCTGGACATTTTCTGCACCCACCTCCACAGCGACCACACAGGGCTGGCGCCGGAGCTGATCCGCCCCGGCTGCCGGATCTATATCGGGGAGATCGACAGCCCCGGCGTGAAAAACGCCTCGGATCCGTCCTGTTGGAAGCGGCTTTACGGGGAATATGTGCGGGACGGCTTCACCCAGGCGGAGATGGAGGCCCTGTGGGGAGACAATCCGGCCCAGACGGCGGCCCCGCCCTGGCGGGAAGGGCTCTATACGGAGCTGCAGGACGGCGCGGCGCTCCATTACGGCGGCCGTATGCTGCGGTGCGTGCTGACGCCGGGCCACACGCCGGGGCACCTGTGCCTGTATGACCCGGCCCGCCGGCGGCTGTTCTGCGGCGACCATGTGCTGTTTCACATCACGCCCAACATCTGCCGCTGGCAGGGAGTGGAGGACTCTTTGGGGGACTATCTCAGCAGTCTGGACAGGACGGCCGCTCTGGACACAGCGGAGCTGTATCCCGCCCACCGGGCGGAGACCGGGGACCTGCGGCAGCGGACGGCGGAGCTGAAGGCCCACCACGCCCGCCGGCTGGAGGACACCCTGCGGACCGTGGAGAAGGCGCCGGGCCTCACCGCCTATCAGATCGCAGGCCGGATGCGTTGGAGCATCCGCTGCCGGAACTGGGCGGATTTTCCCCTGGCGCAGAAGTTCTTTGCCGTGGGAGAGGCCCTGGCCCATCTGGACCATCTGGAGGCCCAAGGGCGGGTCTTCCGCCAGGAGATACATGGAAAACGGGTATATTTCGCCGGCGTGGGCGACAAAATATGAATGATAAAGGAGATGCTTCAAATGGAAGTGAAAGAGATTCTGAGCAAGTGCGACCACACTCTGCTGGCCCAAACGGCCACCTGGAAGGAGATCCGGGCCATCTGCGACGATGGTATGAAGTACGGCTGCGCCAGCGTGTGCATCCCCGCCAGCTATGTGAAGCAGGCGGCGGAGTATGTGGCGGGCAAGCTGCCTATCTGCACCGTCATCGGCTTCCCCAACGGCTACGACACCACTGCGGCCAAGTGCTTCATGGCCACCGACGCCGTGAATAACGGCGCGGAGGAAGTGGATATGGTCATCAACCTCGGCTGGGTGAAGGACCGGAAGTGGGAGGACTTGCTCTCGGAAATCAAGGCCATAAAGGAGGCCTGCCACGGCAAGCTGCTGAAGGTCATCATCGAGTGCTGCTTCCTCACCGACGAGGAGAAGATCAAGCTGTGCGAGATCGTCACCGCCTCCGGCGCGGAGTATATCAAGACCTCCACAGGCTTCGGCACCGGCGGCGCCACCCGGGAGGACGTGGCCCTTTTCGCCAAGCACGTGGGTCCCGATGTGAAGATCAAGGCCGCCGGCGGCATCGCCGACCTGAAGGACGCGGAGGACTTCATCAACCTGGGTGCCTCCCGCCTGGGCACCAGCCGCATCGTCAAGGCCGTGAAGGCCATGGAAGAGAAATAAGGAGGAAATGAAAGCATGGGAACTCCCCATAACGAGGCGGCCCAGGGGGCCTTTGCCAAGACCGTTCTGATGCCCGGCGATCCGCTGCGGGCCAAATTCATCGCGGAGACCTTTCTGCAGGACGCGAAGCTGGTGAACAACGTCCGGGGCGTCCAGGGCTACACCGGCACCTATCAGGGCACGCCTGTGTCCGTCATGGCCTCCGGCATGGGGATGCCCTCCATCGGCATTTACTCCCATGAGCTGTTCCACTTCTATGATGTGGACAACATCATCCGGGTGGGCAGCGCCGGCGCTATCTCCCCCCAGCTGAAGGTGCGGGACGTGGTGTTCGGCCAGGGCTCCTGCACGGACTCCAACTACGCCCACCAGTTCGGCCTGGGCGGCACCTTCGCCCCCATCGCGGACTTCACCCTGCTGGAGACCGCCGTGACGGTAGCCCGGAAGCTCGGCATCGAGCCCCATGTGGGCAGCCTGCTCAGCTCCGACGTGTTCTACAACAAGGCGGGCAACACTCTGGACTGGGGCAAGATGGGCGTGCTGGCCGTAGAGATGGAGAGCGCGGCCCTGTACTGCAACGCCGCCGAGGCGGGCAAGCGGGCCTTGGCCATCTGTACCATCTCCGACAGCTTGATTACCGGCGAGGAGCTGCCTGCCGCCGACCGCCAGACCACCTTCACCCAGATGATGGAGATCGCCCTGGGCGTTGCTGTGGAGATGGAGAAGAAGTAAGGCGAGTTCAAAAAAGAAGAATCAGTCCCCGCGGCCACGCAGGGGAAGCATGAAGGGGGACGTTGAGTCCCCCTTCATAGTTGATCGGCCCGCCGCAGCGGCGACTTTCGGCAAAGGTGAAAGCGGGAGGCCCGCCGGCAAAGCCGCCGGGCCGGGACGCGGAGCATCTTTTCCATATTTTCCCGGTCCGGCACAGGCCGAACCTCTCCGGGAAATGACCGGTGACAATGGAAACAGAGCCGTGACAAACCACAGCAAAAATTTTGCAGAATTGGTTCTGCTTTTTACAAAACCGTAAAAAAGATATCCGAAATTCATAAAAATTTCAACAAAATGTGGCGAAAAAGAAAACAATTTGGAAATGCGGTTGCAATCCTCAGGAAGAGTTGTTATAATGGGCCTGACCCGTTGAGGTCATCCTGCGCGGAGAGATTTTCGCGCGGATAACAAAACGAAGGAAGGTAGATTCCAATGAAGAAGTTTCTTGCATTGCTCCTGGCATTGGTGATGTCCCTGTCCCTGGTCGCCTGCGGCGGCGGGGACGACACCGCCGCTGACGGGGGCGCCGATGCGGAGGATGGCGGCAACGCCGAGACCGCCGCTTATCAGGTGGCTATGATTACTGACTACGGCGATATCACCGACCAGTCCTTCAACCAGACCACCTATGAGGCCTGCCAGGAGTTCTGTGACGCCGAGGGCCTGCAGTTCGAGTACTACAAGCCCGCCGGTGACTCCACCGCCGAGCGTGTGGCCATGGTGGACGCCGCTGTGGCTGACGGCTACAACGTCATCGTGATGCCCGGCTACGCCTTTGCCGAGACCATCAAGGAGACCGCGGAGCTGTATCCCGACGTGACCTTCATCGCGCTGGACGTGGCACAGGGCGATCTGGGCGAGGACTACACCGTGCCCTCCAACGTGTACTGCGCTGTGTATCAGGAAGAGCTGTGCGGCTACATGGCCGGCTACGCCGCCGTGAAGCTGGGCTACACCCACCTGGGCGTGCTGGGCGGCATGGCCGTTCCCGCCGTGCAGCGGTTCGGCTATGGCTTCGTGCAGGGCGCTGACGCCGCTGCCGTGGAGATGGGCATCGCCGACCAGGTCGTGATGGAGTATGCCTATGGCAACCAGTTCTATGGCGACAGCGATATCACCGCCTACATGGACAACTGGTATCAGACCCTGGGCGTGGAGGTCGTCTTCGCCAGCGGCGGCGGCATCTACACCTCCGCGGCTGAGGCTGCTGCCAAGGTCGGCGGCAAGCTGATCGGCGTGGACGTGGACCAGTCCGCCAACATCGACACCTATGGCGAGGGCATGTGCGTGACCTCCGCCATGAAGGGTCTGGCCGAGACCGTCAAGCACATGCTGGGCGAGGTCGTGGCAGGCAACTTTGCCAACTACGGCGGCCAGGTGGAGACCCTGGGCCTGGTGAACGGCGATGATCCCACCGCCAACTATGTCCAGCTGCCCATGGAGACCACCCAGTGGGGCGACGGCTTCAC
>NZ_CAKVVF010000089.1:0-8375 GCF_934833455.1 Oscillibacter sp. KLE 1728 | reverse complement strand
CCGGCATTTCCAGTGTGAAGCGTCCCAGCTTGCCAGCTCTGTACTCGTCCAACAGGATCTTGGCCATCCGCTCCGTGTCCACCTCGCCGCCGGAGATCAGAAAGCCCCGCTTTTTCCCGGCGGCCTCCAGCAGGCGGTAGCCCCAGGCCACGTCCTCCCCGCCGTCCTGACGCTCCGGCAGGGATGGGAGCTTGTAGCCGGTCCTCAGGGCCTCCGGGTAGTTGGTGCCCAGGTACGCCATCAGGTGGCAGCCCAGGGTCTCCATGTCCAGGATCTCGTCCTTCACCGCGCCGGTGTAGGCCAGGTTCAGCCCCACGCTCTGGTCCTCAAACTTGGGCCACAGAATGCCGGGGGTATCCAGCAGTTCCAGCCCGCGGTCGATGGGCACCCACTGCTTGGCCCGGGTGACACCGGGCCGGTCCTCGGTTTTGGCAGTCTTGCGGCCGGCGATCCTGTTGATAAAGGTGGACTTGCCCACGTTGGGCACGCCCAAAATCATCACCCGGACCACCCGGTTCTGCCCCTTTTCCGCATAGGCGCGCAGCTTGTCCGCAAGAAGCGTCTTGACAGCAGCGGCAAACTGCTTTGTCCCGGCGCCGCTCTTGGCGTCGGACTCCATCACCGCGTACCCCTTTGCCCGGAACCAGGCCGCCCACCGCTTCGTGGCGTCTGGGTCCGCCTGGTCCACCCGGTTCAGCACCACCAGCCGGGGCTTCCCCGCCGTCAGTTCGTCCACATCCGGGTTCCGGCTGGACACAGGGATTCGGGCGTCCACGATTTCGCACACTGCATCCACATGTTTGATCTGCTCGGCGATCATCCGCCGGGTTTTGGTCATGTGACCGGGATACCATTGAATATTCATAGTCCTACCTCACGCCGCCCCGGCGGGCGGCGCCCAATCAATTCTTCTCAGGAAGCTGTCCCCGTGGCTCAGTCGATCCCCGCAATGGGGCCGATGCGGCCGAAGTCCCGCTGCCCGGTGGCCTCGTCCGCGCCGGGAAACAGCAGGAACACCGCCTTGCCGATGACATACCGGGTGTCCACCGTGCCAAGGTCGCTGCTGCGGCTGTCGCTGGAGTGGTTTCGGTTGTCGCCCATGACGAAAATGGAGCCCTCCGGCACCGTCAGGGGAAATTCCGTCCCCTCCTCCACATAGGTGGGCTCGTTGATATAGTCCTCCTCCAGCAGCTCCCCGTCCACATAGACGGCGCCGGAGACAAAGTCGATGTCCACCGTCTGGCCCTCCGTGGCGATCACCCGCTTCACGATGGGCTCCTCCAGAAAGGTGTCCTTCCGCAGCACCACGATGTCGCCGTACTCATAGTCGTTGTCCAGCATGGCGTTCAGCACCAGCAGCCGGTCTCCGTCCTGCAGGGTGGGCACCATAGAGTGTCCATCCACGCCGATGAGCCGGATGACGAAGGTAAACAGCAGCACCACCGCCAGCACGGAGCACACCAGCGCCTGGGCCCACTCATACAGGTCCCGGCCCTCCTCCTTTTCCGGAGACACCTCCTGCGTCTCCTGCTTCTTCTCTTTCTTCCACATGTCTGCAAAACCTCCGCGGGCGCTTTCGCCCCTGTTGATGGAAAGCCCCCCGCCGGAGGTCTCCTTGCTCTTATGTCAGCGGGCCGATCCTGCCGAAGTCCCGCTTGTCGGTGTCCGCCGTCACGCCTGGGAACAACAGGAACACCGCCCGGCCCAAAATCTGCCGGGTATCCACCGGCCCCAGCTCCGGATCCCGGCTGTCATCGCTGTCGTTGCGGTTGTCGCCCATAACAAAGACGCAGCCCTCCGGCACGGTGACAGGGAACTCCAGCCCCTCCTCCAGATAGGTGGGCTGGCGGATGTAGTCCTCCTCCAGCAGTTGCCCATCCACATAGACGGCACCGGCGGTAAAGTCGATGTCCACCGTCTGGCCCTCTGTGGCGATCACCCGCTTCACGATGGGCTCCCCGTCCTTGAAGCTCTCCTTCCGGATGATGACGATGTCCCCGGCCTCAAATCCACCGCACAGGTGGGCGTTCATCACCAGCAGGCAGTCCTGATGCTGGAGCGTCTCCCGCATGGAGGGGCCGGACACCAGCACCACCCGCGCCGCAAAGGTGAACAGCAGCACCGTTGCTGTCACGGCGCACACCAGCACCTGCACCCACTCGTACAGCCCGCGGAGGGAAAGCGCGTCCCTGTTGAGCCGTTTTCCTCCCCGCACGTGACCGCCTCCTCCAGCACCGCAGTTTTTCACAATAACGTATGCTAGTATATCAAAGAACCGTCAAAATCACAAGATGCCGGGGAAATTTTGTGTGACAAGAAAAAAGAGAGGCTTTCGCCTCTCTTTCGTCTTGGATCACAGCTTTTCCTTGACCTTGGCGCCCTTGCCCACGCGGCCGCGCAGATAGTACAGCTTGGCACGCCGCACAGCACCGTTGCGGACCACCTCGATCTTGTCGATGGAGGGAGAGTGCACGGGGAAGACCTTCTCCACACCGACACCGTAGGAGATGCGGCGCACGGTGATGGTCTCGGTGATGCCGCCGTGCTTCTTGGCGATGACGGTGCCCTCGAAGACCTGGATACGCTCACGGGAGCCTTCCTTGACCTTCACGTGCACCCGGACCGTGTCGCCCACCTTGACGGGGGTCACTTCCGCTTCCAGACGCTCTTTGTTCAGTTCCTTAATCAGATCCATGGATGTTCCTCCTAAATAATAGGTGTTCATGCCGCTTCTCTCAAAGGCACATCAACGCACTCCGGCGTGTGCACGGCAGAGGACCACCCTTTGTAGCCGTAATAGGATACCACGGCCAGGAGGAAAATGCAAGTATTTTTTACAAAAAATCCGCCTTTCTGCCGTGCAGTTCCCGAAGAGCCGCCGCCAGCAGGCCGAATGCAGCCGGCAGCAGCCACAGGCTCCCGCCGGTCCGCCCGATCAGCCACAGCACCAGGCCGCCCAGAGCCAGCGCCGTCGTGCCCCCCGCCCAGCAGGCGATGCGCTCCGCGGCGGAGGGACCCGCCAGCCATGCGGCCGCGAGATACAGCGCCCGGCCGCCGTCCAGGGGCCGCACCGGCAGCAGGTTGAAGAGGCACAGTGACAGATGGGCTCCCGCCGCCACCCAGGCGTGGGCGCCCCCCAGAACCAGCGCGCACAGCAGATTCACTGCTGGCCCCGCCAGCACCGCCGCGATCTCCCCCGGATAGGACAGGCGGGCGGCGGAAGTCATCAGCTCCGCCCCAAAGACGCTGACCCGCAGCTCCCGCACCCGGGCCCCCAGCAGCCGCAGCACCAGCAGGTGTCCCAGCTCGTGGAGCGCCGCGGCGGAGAGGATCACCGCCAGCAGCTGCCAGCCGTTCACCAGTGTGAACCAGGCCGCCAGCAGCCAGAAGCCGCCGGAAATCCGAATCCGGTCACGCCAGCGAGACATAGTAGATGGGATTTAGGTACTGGCTGCCCTCATGGAGCTCGAAGTGCAGATGAGGCCCGGTGGCCACGCCGGTCTCCCCCACCTCTGCGATCACGTCCCCCTCCTTCACAGAGGCGCCTGAGGAGGCGATAATCCGGCTGCAATGGGCATACAGGGTGGAGTAGCCCCCCTCGTGGGCAACGGTGATGTACTTGCCGTAGCTACTGCTCTCCCCCACGGCGGTGACGGTACCGTCGGCAAAGCAGCCGATCTCCGTCCCGGCGGCGGCGCCGATGTCAATACCATAGTGGAACCGCTCCTCTCCCTCCACCGGGTGCTCCCGGTAGCCGAAATCAGAGGTGAGGGTGCCCATCACCGGGGTGCAGTAATCAAAGCCCAGCAGGGCCTGTTCCAGGCACACGTTGTCCGGCAGGTTCTGGTCGGAGTAGAGGACGTAGGCCAGGGTAGACGCCTCCGCCGCGCCCTGGGATGCGGTTTCCGCAGTCTCCGCTGTCTGATCGGCCTCTGCTGTCTGCGCGGTCTCTGCCGTCTGGGATGCTGCTGCGGGCAGATCCAGCCAGCCGTCGCTGCTGCCGGTCCCGGTCCGGAAGGCCCGCAGGGGCGCGATGGCCGCAGGAAGCTGGAGAGACACCGCCTCTCCCCCTGCCGGGGCTGACACCTCCACGGCGGAATCCTCCTGAGGGTCGAACACCGCCTGATACATATCCTGAAGGGCTACGTCCACATCCGCTTCGCCGCTCACGGCCCGCCCCACAGCGGAGAACACGGCCTGCACGTCGATGTTCTGTTCCAGCATTCCGGTGAGTTTGGCATTCACCTGGGCCATGCGTCCCGGCAGCAGGAGCTTCACCGCCACCAGCAGCACAAAGATGCTGCCGCAGGCCACCAGCTGGATCAGATGCCGCCGCTCTCCCGGAGTCAGAGTTTCCCGTTTTCCCCGCTGGACCCTGTGCGGCGCAGCCGGGGTACTCCGCCGCCGCCTTTCCGCCGCCCGATGCTGGGACGAGACGGTGCCGATCCGCCGCCCAACGTGCCGTGCCGCCATGACGCTCCCTCCCCTGTCGGAATCTATTCCAAACTCTATGCGCCGACCGGGCGGGATATGCGTCTTTGGGAATCGTCTGCCCCCGCCGAAAAAGAGACCGGGAAGGGGCTCCCTTCCCAGTCTCTTGCACTTGCCCGCTTTGCGGGGCGTTATCCCAGCAGGCCCAGCATCGCCGCACACAGGGCCGTCCTGTCCCGGATGGAGGGGATGCGCACCCGCTCTTCCGTGGTGTGGATCTGTTCTGCGATGGCGGAGAGGGCGTCCACCGTGGGGACGCCGTAAGTGGAGAGATAGGCCCCGTCGGTGGCGGCGGGGTCCGCGATCTCCTCCGGCTCCCAACCCAGCAGCTCCGCCGCCTCTGCCGCCCGGAGATAGGCGCTGTGATTGGCGGCGTTCCGCTCCATGGCGGGGAACAGCGTCCGGTAGGTGACCTGCACCCGGCAGCCCTCCACCGTCACCTGGTCCGCCATGCTGTCCAGCCTGGCCTGGATCACCGGGAAGTCCGCGTTTTCCGGAATCCCGGCCACGCAGAACTCCCCCCGGGCCTCTCCGGCCACCACGCCGTTGGGCCGTCCGCCGGAGATGGGCGCCACATTGTAGTAGATGCCCTTCTCATAGTCGTTGAAGCTGTATAGCCGGATGATCTGGTGAGCCAGCTCCAGCACGGCGCTGCGGCCCTCCAGATACGCCTTACCCGCATGGGCCTCCCGCCCCGCCACGTCGACGGTTCCCAGAATCACCCCCCGGCGGGATGTGACAAACCGGGGACGTCCGTCCCGCTCCCGGCCGCCCTCGAACACCAGGGCCAGAGCCGCGTCCTGCGCCTCCCGGGCGTAGACCTTGCGGCCGGACCGGGAGCCGGTCTCCTCGTCACAGGTGAAAAGGTACGTCAGCTCCCAGGGGGGCAGCAGGCCCGCCTTTTTCAAAATCAGCGCCCCGAACAGGGAGATAAGGACGCCGCTCTTGCAGTCCCCGGCCCCCAGGCCGTGGGCCCACTCCCCTTCAATATGAAAGGGGTGCTTTTCCGCAAAGCCGGGGCCGAACACCGTGTCCAGGTGGGCGGCCAGCAGCACCTTTCCCCGGGGCTGTTCCGGCCGCACCCGGGCCACCAGATGGGTCCCCAGACCAGGCTCCGTCACCCGCTCTGTCCGGGCCCCCAGCTCGGAGAGCACCGGCTCCAGCAGCCCGGTCACGGCGGCGTTGCCCGCCTCATTGCCGGTGCCGCTGTCGATGGCGCAGATCTGTTCCAGCAGCGCCAGCTGGCGGGGCAGCATCTCCTCCGCCCCGGCCCGGACGATCCGGGCCAGTGTCTGTCTCTTGGCATCCTCCATCGGCCGTGCCTCACTCCGCCAGCAGGTCCACCATGACCTCCGCCGGATCGAAGGCGGCGTCGATCATGCCCACCTTCTGGAGCCAGTCGATGTTCTCCTCCCACACGGACACGTCCTGGGACAGGAAGGGCGCGTCGGCCGTCTCCATGATGGGCAGCAGCACATCAAAGCTTCGCCGTTCCACGGACTCCGTCAAGGGGAAGTTCTCCTCGTCCTGGTTGGCCAACAGGAGCCCCAACGCCTCCTCCGGGTCCGCCTGCATATCGGCAAAGCCCTTCTGACAGGCCCGCAGGAACCGAGTGTACTTGTCCCGGTTGGCCTCCAGCTGGTCCTCGCCGGTCACCAGCATCAGCGCGTAGTAGTTGGGTACGCCGTAGTCCATGACCTCCATGTAGTCCACGGCGAAGCCCTCCTCCTCCAGCGCAGGAACCTCGTGGTTGATGAAGCAGCCGAAGGTGGCGTCCACATTTCCGGTGGTCATGGCGCTCATCAGGTCAAAGCCCACGTCGATCAACTCCACGTCATCCAGCGTGGCGCCCACAGTCTCCAACATCTGGCCCACCGCCACCTCGCCGAAGCGGGTGCCGGAGTAGCCGATGGTCTTGCCGATCAGGTCCTCCGGGGTCTTGATGTTTTTCTCCGCCAGGGCACAGACGATGCTGATGGGCTGCTGGACCACAGCTCCCAGCACCTTCACCGGCACGTCCTCATTGGCCTTGGCGATGATGGTGTCCTCCTGATAGTAGAAGCCGATATCCGCCCGGCCCGCCGCCGTCATGGTCAGGGGATCGCTGGCGTTAGAGGGGAACAGGATATTCACCTGCAGGCCCTCCTCCGCAAAGTAGCCCTTCTCCTCCGCCTCGTAGAGGAAAGCATGGACGGCGTTGGGATACCAGTCCAGCACCACGTCGATGGTCTCCAGCTCTCCGTCGTCCTGCCCGTCCGCCGTGTCCCCGCTTCCGCCGGAGGAGCAGCCGGTGAGCAGCAGAAGCGCCGTCAGCAACAGCGCAAGTTTCTGTTTCATCATCAATCTTCCTTTCTTTATAAACTGGATCCAGGTGATTCCTGCGGGGCCCGCCCCGCAGGTTTCAGGACTCTCCCCTCCAGCGGACGAACCGCTTTTCCAGCAGGTTCACAACGGCCACCGCCAGGATGGCCGCCGCGGACAGCAGCACAATAGGGGCGAACACCCCGGCGCCGTCCAACTGGGTCATCATGCGGCGGGAGAAGTAGCCCAGGCCGCTCTTGGCCCCCAACCACTCGCCGATGGCCGCGCCGATGATGCTCATGGGCACCGCCATCTTGACGGCGGAGAAGAAGTATGGCAGGGCGCAGGGCACCTTGATCTTCAAAAAGATGTCCTTCTTCGTGGCACCGTAAGTCTCCAGCAGCTCCGCCATCTCCGTCTTGGCGGAGCGGAGCCCGTCGTACACTGTGATGGTGATGGGGAAAAAGGTGATGAGCACTGTCACCAGCACCTTGCTCCAGATGCCGTAGCCGAACCACAGCACAAAGAGCGGTGCGATGGCGGTGGTGGGAATGGTCTGGGACACCACCACGATGGGATAGATCATCTTGCGGACCAGGTCGCTCTCGTCCATCACCACCGCCAGGGCCAGGCCCAGCACCAGAGAGATCCCCAGGCCGATGGCCGTCACCAGCATGGTGGCGGGCAGATGAACGGTGAAGAGGACATCCCGCAGCTCCCACAGCTTCGCCAGGATCTGGGTGGGAGACGGCAGGATATAGGCCGCGTCTAATCCCATGGCCCCCGCCTGCCAGAGAATCAACAGGGCGAAGAGAAAAATCATGGCAGGTAGATTTGCTTTACAGGTCTTTTTCATGGGGTCACCTGCTTTCGCAGAAGGTCGATGAGATGCTCCTTCAGCTCCACCATCTCCGGCAGTTTGAGGCAGGAGCGGTCCCGCGGGAAGGACGCGGGGACCGGAATCTCCGCCAGCTCCCGGATGGGGGTGCGCTCCACCACCAGCACGCTGGAGGAGAGGAACAGCGCCTCCTCCACGTCGTGGGTGATGAAGAAGATGGTCCTCTTGTGCCGCTGCCACTGGTCCAGCAGCCACTCCTGCATGGAGATCCGGGTGAGGAAGTCCAGGGCGGAGAAGGGCTCGTCCAGCAGCAGCAGGTCGCAGCCCGTCAGCATGGTGCGGGCAAAGGCCGCCCGCTGCCGCATCCCGCCAGAGAGCTCGTCCGGCATCTTGCTGCCGCAGCCGGCAAGTCCCACGTCGGCCAGCGCCGCCTCCGCCCGGTCCCGGCGCTCCGCACGGGTCAGCTCCCCCTGGATCTCCAAGGGCAGCGCCACATTTTCTCCCACGGTTCGCCAGGGGAACAGCAGGTCCTTCTGGGGCATATAGCCGCAGTAGTGCTTGCGTCCCACAATGGACTTCCCCTCCACCAGAATGGTCCCCGCCTTGGGCTTTAGGAGTCCGTTGGTCATGCGGAAGATGGTGCTCTTTCCGCAGCCGCTGATGCCGATGATGCAGTGGAAGGAGCCGGGTTCCACGGCAAAGCTCAGGTGGTCGATGATATCGAAGTCCTCGCTGGGGTACTGAT
>NZ_CAKVVF010000088.1:0-8542 GCF_934833455.1 Oscillibacter sp. KLE 1728 | reverse complement strand
GTGTACAGCCGGGAGAATCTGATGAACGTGGTGTGGGGCTATGCCTACGCCGGGGACTACCGGACGGTGGATGTCCACATCCGCCGCCTGCGGGAGAAGCTGGAGAAGAACCCGGCGGAGCCGGAGTATATTATGACCAAGTGGGGAGTTGGATACTATTTCAAAGGATAAGGGCAGGATCTGGGACAGCCTGCAGTTCAAGTTCGGCCTGAGCTATATCCTGATTATCGCGGGCGTGCTGCTGCTGCTGAACACCTATCCGCTGCGGGTATCGCAGGATCTGGTGTTCCGCTCCAAGGCAACCACGCTCCAGAGCAGCGTGTCCGTGATGGTCTACTCCCTGTCCGGTCTGGACCGGCTGACCGAGGAGAATGTGTCCCAGGCCATGGCGGTGGTGGAGGAGACGGGCCTCAGCCGCATCCTGGTGACGGACAGTGCGGGCAAGGTCCTCTACGATACCCGGGAGACCAACGACGCCCTGGGGGAGTACAGCTTCTACACAGAGATCGTCCAGGCCCTGCTGGGGAACGACGTGTTCTCCAGCAGCTACCGGGGCGGGGCCTTCCGCAGCCGGGCGGCCTCGCCGGTGCTGTACCAGAACCAGATCATCGGCGCCGTATACGCATACGAGTATGACACGGAGCAGGCCGCTCTGCTGGAGGGGCTGCAGGGCAATCTACTGCGGCTCTCCGCCGGCATCGCGGTGGTGGTGCTGTGTCTCAGCGGCCTGCTGTCCCGGGCGCTGACCCGGAAGATCGGCCAGCTGCTCACCGCCATCCGGGAGGTGCGGGAGGGCGCTTACAGCCACCGGGCGGAGGTGCCCGGACGCGACGAGATCGCCCAGCTGGCCCAGGAGTTCAACAGCTTGACGGACCGCCTCAAGACTACGGATACCGCCCGCCGCCGGTTTGTGTCCGACGCCTCCCACGTGCTTAAAACGCCGCTGGCTGCCATCCGGCTGCTGACGGACTCCATCCTCCAGACGGAGAACATCGACCGGGAGACGGCCCGGGAATTTGTCACAGACATCGGGCAGGAGGCGGAGCGCCTCTCCCGTATCACAGAGGATCTGCTCCGCCTGACCCGGCTGGACAGCAACGTGCTGGAGCGGCCGGTGGTGGTGGACGCGCTGCCGGTGCTGGAGCAGGTGATGCGGATGATGAGCCTGGTGGCCCAGGAGAAGGGAACGGAACTGACCTATCGGGCGGAGGGGACCTGTACGATGCTGGCCACCCGGGATGAGATCCACCAGATCATCTATAATCTGACGGACAACGCCGTGAAGTACACGCCGCCGGGCAGCACGGTCCAGGTCTCCCTGTTTCGGGAGGGGGATCAGGTGGTGCTGACGGTGGAGGACAACGGCGCCGGCATCCCGGAAGAGGACCTGCCCCGGATCTTTGAGCGGTTCTATCGGGTGGACAAGGCACGGTCCCGCGCTGCCGGCGGCACGGGTCTGGGATTGGCCATCGTCAGGGACACGGTGGAAAAGCGGGGCGGCACTGTGGAGGCGGCCAACCGTCCTGGAGGCGGCGCTGTTTTCACCGTCCGCTGGCCCTGGCGGGAAGGAGGCGGCCAGACATGAAAAAGCGATGGATTGCCGTGCTGCTGTGCGCCGCCCTTCTGGCGGCCTTCGGCTGGGGACAGCCCCGCATTTCCGGCGAGGGCGAGACATACGACCTCTATTTCCTGGAGGCGGATCTGTCCGACGCCCCTGGCGGCGATGCCCTGCGGGCGGAGCCGCTGTACATCGAGTCGGGCGAGGTGCGGGACACCCGGGAGCTGGCGGAGTATCTGGTGACGGAGCTGCTGGCGGGACCGGAGGACGCCGCCCTCACCAGCGCCATTCCAGAGGAGACTACCCTGCTGTCCCTGGAGCTGGATGGTACCCGGGCCAAGGTGGACCTCTCCTCCCGCTACCGGCTGCTCTCCGGCGTGGCGCTGGCCTTGGCAGACTATGCCATCACCCTGACGCTGACCCAGCTGCCGGAGATCTCCGCTGTCAGCGTGACGGTCCGGGGCCAGCCGCTGGCCTACCGGGACCGGCAGATCTTCACAGCCAGGGATGTCCTGTTTTCCAGCAACGAGGATGTGATCGACACGCTGAACGCCACCCTGTACTTTCTGGATGAGACCGGCGGCCTGACGCCGGTGGAGATGACACTGGACCTGTACGAGGGGGACACGCAGGCCGGGGCCGTGGTCAAGGCCCTGCTGGAGGGGACGGAGGAAAAGGACTGGCTCTCCGCCATTCCGGAGGGGTTCCAGGTGACTTCCGTCCGGCTGGAAGAGAGCACGTGCTATGTGGATCTGCCCACGGCGGCTCTGCCGGGTCTGCCGGAGGGGGCGGATCTGTCCCTGGCCCTCCGGGCACTGGCGGACTCCCTGCTGTCCCTGCGGGCAGTGGAAGAGGTGCGGTATCTGGTGGACGGTGAGTTCGCCTCCGCCTACGGCGGCGCCGCTGTGCTGGAGCCTTATCTCAGCGCAGCTTGACGGCGCGGGACGCCGCCCCATCAGGCGCCGAAGAACAGCCGCACCGCGAAGGCGGAGGCCAGAAACCCCGTCAGGTCCGCGGCCAGGGCTGCCGGGACCGTGTGCCGGGTGCGGATGATCCCGGCAGAGCCGAAGTACACGGCGATGGTGTAGAATGTGGTTTCCGTGCTGCCCAGCATCACGGCGGCCACTCGGCCGATGTAGCTGTCGGGGCCGTAGGTGGCGATGAGGTCCGAGCCGACTGCCAGGGCGCCGCTGCCGGATACGGGGCGCACCAGCATCAGCGGCGTGGTCTCCGGCGGAATGCCCAGAAACTCCAGCGCCGGGGCGCAGAGGCCCGTGAGCCACTCCAGGGCGCCGGAAGCCCGGAACATGGCCACGGCGGTCAGCAGTCCCACCAGAGCAGGCAGGACCTTCAGCAGGACCGTGAGCCCCTCTTCGGCCCCGTGGGTCAGGGCGCCGTAGACATCCACCCGCTTCCCCATGCCGTAGAGGGCCACCCCGGCCAGCAGTACGGGGATCACCAGAGAACTGAGATTCAACGCCGGCACCTCCCCACGGCGGCCAGGAATTTGGCCGTCAGAACGCCAACCACCACCGACAGGGCCGAGGCCAGCCACACTGCCGGCAGGATGTCGAAGGGAGACTGGGCTCCACTGGCGCTGCGGACGGAGGCGATGGTGGCGGGCAGCAGCTGGATGGAAGCGGTATTCAGCACCACCAGCAGGCACAGCTCGTCGCTGGCGGTGCCGCTGCAGCCACGGGCCATCCGCCGGGCCGCCTGGATCCCGAGGGGCGTGGCGGCGTTGCCCAGTCCCAGCAGATTGGCGGACACGTTGGCGGAGAGTGCCGCCAACGTTTTTTCATCCCGGCTGGCCTGGGGCATCAGTCGCCGCAGAATGGGCCGGAAGGCCCGGGCCAATCCGGCAGAGAGGCCGCAGACATTCATGATTTCCATGACGCCGCTCCACAGGCACAGAATGCCGGCCATGGAGACACTGAGCTCCACGGCGGAGGCGGCGCCGTCCATAGCCGCGTCGGCCACGGCGTCCAGATTCCCGGTGAACAGGCCGAAGACCAGGGACAGCACCACCATCCCGGTCCAGATCCAGGTCATTGCCATTGTCATTCCCCCCTGTGTTTGTGACGGATACCCAGTTGCCTCACAAAAAATATAGAGAGGACAACTGAGATTTCAAAAAAGCAAATTGGTAAATTCACTTTATTTTTGGAATCAAATTGACAAAATGCGACCGTCTGTGATATGTTCTTATAAATGGATAGTTAGGACATATTGCTGAAAAAGGAGATACATCGTGAAATCAACGGGAATTGTCAGAAAGGTGGATGAACTGGGACGGATCGTGCTCCCTATCGAGATGCGCCGGACGCTGGATATCGGCGAGAAGGATGCATTGGAAATCTATGTGGAAGGCTCGTCCGTCATTCTGAAAAAATACAAGCCCAGCTGCGTTTTCTGCGACGCCACCAAAGACATCACGGTATTCAAGGGGAAGAATATCTGCCCCAAGTGCCTGAAAGAATTGAAAGAGCTGTGAGCGCCCTGTGCGCTGAAAACATGACGCCCATGCGGAGTTCTCCGCATGGGCGTCTTCTGCGCTGTATGTCCTGCGCGGGTCATGACCGCTCCAGGGCCGCGGCGTACAGCTCGTTTTTGGAAAGACCCGTGTGGGCCGATACCTCCCGGGCGGCATCTTTCAGCCGGATTCCCTGGGCCACCAGCCGCAGGACTTGCTCCGTCCCCTCCTCCAGCGTGACGGCGGCGGTCTCCCGGGGCGGGCTGCCCGCCACCACCAGCACGTATTCTCCCTTGGGGGTGTTTTCCTGGTAATAGGCCGCCGCTTCTCCCAGGGTGGTGCGCACAGTCTCCTCGTGGAGCTTCGTCAGCTCCCGGCACAGGGCCACCCGCCGGTCCGGGCCGAAGGTCTCCCGCAGGTCCTCCAGCGTGGCGCGCAGCTTGTGGGGCGCCTCGTGGAAGATCATGGTCCGCTCCTCGTTTTTCAGAGAGTCCAGCCGTTCCCGGCGGCTTTTCTTGTTGACGGTGAGGAAGCCCTCAAAGGTGAACCGCCCCGTGGGCAGGCCGCTGACCGCCAGGGCATTCACTGCCGCGCAGCAGCCGGGGATGGAGAGCACCTCCACCCCATTTTCGGCACACAGCCGCACCAGATCCTCTCCGGGATCGGAGATGGCCGGTGTACCGGCGTCCGTCACCAGAGCGCAGGACTCCCCAGCCAGCAGCCGCTGCAGGATGGCCTGGCCCGCAGCGGCATGGTTGTGTTCGTGGTAGCTCACCAGGGGCTTTTTGATCTGAAAGTGATTCAACAGCTTCACAGAGACCCGGGTGTCCTCCGCGGCGATGAAGTCCACGGCTCCCAGCGTCTCCGCTGCCCGGGGAGAGAAGTCCCCCAGGTTGCCGATGGGCGTGGCCACCAGATACAGCGTACCGCTCATGCGTTCGTCTCCTTTGTTCGGAAATAGGCGTTGTCCAGCTCCGCCGTGGGGCGGCCGGTCCCGTCCTCCAGGCAGAGGGGGGCGGCGATGTCCAGCCCGGGCCGTCCGCCCCGGCGGGCCTCCAACAGCAGCAGGGAAGGGGCGTCCCCCGCCCGGCGGCAGACGAGGCGCAGCCGCTTGGGCTCAAGTCCCCGGGCCCGGAGGGCGCAGCACAGGTCCGCCAGCCGCTCCGGCTTGTGGACCAGGCAGAAGCTCCCGCCCCACCGCAGCAGCCAGGCTGCTGCGGTGCAGATATCCTCCAGGGTGCAGCCAGTCTCGGACCGGGCAGCCCGGAGGGCCTCAGTCTCCGGCAGCCTGCCGGACCCGGCGGGATAGTAGGGGGGGTTGCACACCACCAAGTCAAAGCCACCGGCGGGCAGCAGGCCGCGGATCTTTCGTAGGTCTCCCCGGCGGAAGATCAGGCGGTCTGCCAGGCCGTTCCGGGCGGCGGCCTGCTCCGCCAAGCGGACGGCGTCCAGCAGCAGCTCCACACCGGTGACGGACAGTGCCCGCTGGCGCTGGAACAGCAGAAGGCCCAGCAGTCCGGTGCCGCTGCCCAGGTCGCACACCCGAAGCCCCGGCTTCAGCCGGGGAAAGCTGCCCAGCAGAAAGGAGTCGGTACTGGGCTGGAACAGGCCGTCATCGCAGACGAAGGAGAGTCCGCCGGGGCAGAGGAGTTCCCAGTGCTGCAAGTCGATCCCCCCATTGGATGATGTCTATATTCATATTATAATGGAAGATCATCATTCTTGCAATGGGGGGCACGGTTCAAAAGAAAAGGCCGCTTGGGCGCGCTCCGGTGCAGTGGCCCTCCGCGCGACGATCGGTGCAAGCGCCGATTTGGTCTGGCCTTTGGGCCTTTTGCGATTCCTGTAGTTGCTGCCCCGTGGCGGATCGTGCGGACGGCGCGGAGCGGCCACTGCATGTTCTCGCCTTCTCTTTTTGCTGCCGCTGGCCCGGTGGGTGATGGAAGTTTCTGCAGCAGGCCGATGCTCTCATCGCCCGCCGGTCCAGGCCCCTGCGGGTCGTGAGGGCCGAGACTTACAGCACGGTCCGGAGCCAGCCCAGGACCAGCAGGTGGAGGGGGTAGAACATATAAAAGAACCACTTGGAAAAACCGCCGCTGGTTCCGTGCCGGCCTGTGTAGCGGGAGAGGAGCAGCAGCGGCAGAAACGCCCCCACGTACTCGACGGAGTAGGCGTAGAGCTCCCAGTCGATCTGGAAGACATGGTCGTAAAACAGTCCGAAAAACGGGTGGATCAGCAGGGAGAGCACCCCCATGTCCAGCATGACCACCATGCAGTAGGCAAACGCCTGGTGCTTCCAACTGCCATAATAATAGTCGAACACGAGGATAATCACCACGCCTGTGTAGCCCCAGTCCGCCGGGACAGACAGGATGAACAGGAGCAAAATCAGCAGGACCTTCCAGGCAGAGCAGAGGCGCGGGCTCCTGCGGATGCGGACCGCCAGAACGCCCAGAAAAATGGTATAGATGACATTGGGGCGCATCAGCTGGATGGCGGCCAGATCGCCGCCGAAGTGGAAGTACAGAAAGGGAAACCAGCTGACCAGCGCGAAAACAGCCAGGCGGAGCAGATACCGGTTGAGGTTTCTGGTGTGGTGACAGCCCTCCACGGCGGCAAAGAACATGGTGGGGCCGGTGATTTTTCCGATGGAATGCAGGAGAATCGCCAACAGGGTGCCGTCGGGGACAAAGGCGAAGGCGATATGGTCGATCACCATGGCCGCCACCGCCACGGCCTTCAGATGATTGAGGGAGAGCCCGCCCCGGGACCGCTCCAGGCATTCAGCGGACGGGGGAGGGCAGGCGGGCAGCCCCTGTGGCGTTTCTCCGGAAAGGCCGCGGCTTTCCTCCAGACAGTGGTCGGTCATGCGGCTCCCTCCATGGCCCGCAGGGCCGTCACCAGAGCCGGTTCCCCGGCGGGGGAGAGAATGTCCGGCGTGGTGCCCGTTTCCTCACTGCTGGAGCCGTCACCGTTCAGGCCGAACATCATGGTGAACTGCACCAGGATGCCGCTGTTGGGCAGCTGCAGGAAGACTGGATCCAGAGCCCCGATGCCGTCGCCGCCGGTGGGACTGCCCACCAGGGTGGCGAAGCCTGTCTCCTGGCAGAACACGGCGAAGGACTCGCTGGCGGAGTAGACCGCCGGCCCCACCAGCACCCAGATGCGGCCGTGGAAAGGTGCCCGCTCTGCCGCTGGCTCCACAGAGAGGGTGCTCTCCACAAAGTGGGTGGCGGCCTGGATTCCGTCCCGCTCCAGCTTGGGCAGATCCGGCAGGTCCGCGATGGGGTGCAGCTCCTCCGGGGAGAACACCTCCTGGATATAGGGGCGGTTGTTGTCGCTCTCCGCCAGCAGGGCATAGTTGGTGCAGGAGAGGGGACGGTCCGTCAGGGGCGCCGCCAGCAGCTGCTGCCAGTAGACCTCGCTTCCGCCGGAGTTGTCCGTCAGGTCGATGATGAGATCCGTGCAGTCCGCCGCCTGGCGGTAGAAGTCCGTCAGGGCCGCCCGGTCTGTGGCGTAGCTGTCCTCATATTCCGCCGGGAAGCTGTCGATCTTCACATACCCCACGTCTCCGCCGGGCAGGAGCAGGGTGTTGAGGTTCGCGGCAGGCTCCTCCGAATCGGCTGAATTGACCGTGCCGTCCTCTTCGCCGTAGGCATCCAGCAGCGTCTGGAGTCTTTCATAGCCCCGGACGGTCACCGGGTCCGTCAGTACCTCCCGCCAGTGCTCCCGGTCCTGGATGCCGCCGTCCTCATAGGCCTCACAGTAGGCGCGGTACATATCCGGCTCCACGATCCAGAGGTGGCCGTACGTCCCCAGGCGGAACAGTGTGCTGTAAACAGCGGAATAGAATACCTCGTCGCTGTCGCTTTCCTGGATCATCTCCCGGTATGCCTGGAAGATGGCCGCCGACGGGTCCTCCGGGTTGTCCCGGTCTCGGACACCCATGCAGAGATAGCTGTCCCCCAGTGTCTGGACCAGGTAGTCGTAGTCCTCCAGCCGCTGGTCCTGGGTCAAGCCAAGCAAGTGGTCCATGGAGGGGACCTCAGATTCCGGCCCTCCCAGGGCACCGCATCCCGCCAGCAGACAGGGCAGCACCGCTGCTGCCAGCAGCTTCTTCCAAGCGTGTTTCATCGTGTGTCTCCTTTCAAATCGGCTGTCCCCAATATTACGGGAGTAAAGGGCCTCTTTCTTCACTCCAGCGGGGAACACCGGCAGGATAACACCAATTTCTTACAACTCTATGGAGAAATCTCTTACAGATTTCTTACAGTTGCCGAAACGACAAAAAGGTCCGCGAGCTTTGGCTCGCGGACCTTTTATGTATCCTCGATTACTCCTCGGGGACGATGGCGCCGTTGGGGCAGGTGTCGCTGCAGGAACCGCAGTCCAGGCAAGCGGCAGCATCGATGACGTACTGGTCATCACCCTGGCTGATAGCACCGGCGGGGCAAGCGTCCGCGCAAGTGCCGCAGCTCACGCAGGCAGACGTGATTTTGTAGGCCATGGGA
>NZ_CAKVVF010000087.1:3359-8676 GCF_934833455.1 Oscillibacter sp. KLE 1728 | reverse complement strand
GGGAGATGAACATCTCCGCGATGAGGGCCAGGCTCTGGTCGAAGGGGGCGTACACGCGAGTGATGACCAGCAAGAAAAGGAACAACACCATGAAGTCGATCTGCCCGGACAAGATCATGCTGGCCCCCGTCAGGATGGTAGTCGCTACACCCAGGCGCATAATCACGCTGGCGGCGTTTACGAACAGGCCGGTGGTAAGCTCGCCCCGGATGGTGACTTTTTCGTGCTGGTCGATCTTCTCATAAAGACCGGCCAGATACCGCTCCTCCTGGTTGGCAGCCCGTATCTCCCGGACGTTCTCCAACGCCTCCTGGATGCCGTCTGAGACCCGAAGGGCGGCTTTTTTTGTCACTTCGGAGTTTTGGGCGGCGATTTTCCGGCTGCCGAACAGCAGCCCAAAGGCCACCGGCACACCCCAAAGGCAGGCGATCATCAGCCGCCAGTCGTAGAAGAGCAGGCACAGGGCGATGATGGCAGTGGAGATGTAGGCCCCGTACAGGTATCCCAGCACATGGCTCCACACGTGCTCCATCCGGTTTACGTCCCCCATGATGGTTTCAGTTAAGTCCGCCAGGTCCCGCTTACCGAAGTAGCCCAGGGGCAACTTCCGCAGCCGCTCCGCCAGGCGCAGGCGGGTGGTCTTGACCTCACCGTACACCAGGCCGTAGGTGGCCCGGTACTGCTGCAGGTGGGTCACAAAGGACAGCAGGACGAACCCCACGGTCAGGACTGCCGGCAGCGCCGCCCCCGGCAGGGGCGCGCCGTCCGTCAGGGTGCCCATAAAGCCCCCCATCAGCAGGTAAAGGATGCCCATGCCGCCCATGACCACCAGGTTGGTGACGACGGTCCAGAACGCGCCGCTTTTGGTGTTTTTCAGGCCCTGGTCGGTCAGGGCGTATTTGCGCTGAAACGCTTTGCTGAACATTTCCCTTCCCCCTTTCTCACCGTTCGCTGGTGATCTTCCACTGGACCGCCCGGTTGTAGTCCGCCCACATCCTGGCATACAGCCCGCCGGCGGCAGTCAACTCCTCGTGCGTGCCCTGTTCCACTATGCGCCCCTGGTCCAGGACGAGGATCCTGTCCGCCCCCACCACGGTGGACAGGCGGTGGGCGATCATGATGACCGTGCGGCCTTTCGTCAGTTGGGCAAAGGCTTTCTGAATCAGGGCCTCGTTCTCCGGGTCGGCAAAGGCGGTGGCCTCGTCCAGCACCACGATGGGGGCGTCTTTCAAGATGGCCCTGGCCAGGGCCACCCGCTGCTGCTCCCCGCCGGAGAGGTAGGTGCCCTCTGTACCGATCACAGTGTCCATGCCCTTTGGCAGCTTTTCCAGAATGTCTCCGCACTGGGCGGCCATGAGGGCGGCGAGCACCTGCTCCCGGGTGGCCTCCGGCCTTGCGGCCCGGACGTTCTCCAGGATGGAGGTCTTGAACAGGCGGCTGTTCTGGAACACAAAGGCGATCTGATCCATGAGCGCGTGGGGGTCCATGTTCCGCACGTCCACGCCGCCCACCAGCACCGCGCCGGAGCTTACGTCCCAGAACCGGGGGATCAGGCTGGCGGCGGTGGTCTTGCCTCCTCCGGAGGGGCCCACCAAAGCCACCGTCTGTCCCGGCTCCGCCGTGAAGGAGACGTGGGACAGTGCCGGGGTTTCCGCCCCGTCGTAGGTGAAGCTCACGTCCCGGAACTCCACCCGGCTGCCCTGGGGCTCCTTGGGATGCTCCGGGATCTTTAACGCCGGAGCCTCCATGACCATGCGGATACGGCCCAGGGCGGTACCGGCCAGCATGATACCGGAGGAGGCGAACATGATCCGGGCCAGCGCTGTGGAGATGATGGCGGAGAACACCGCGTAAAAGGCGAAGTCAGTCACAAACCCGGCGAAGCTCCCGGCGGCCAGGGCCCCCGGGGCCAGGAACAGGGCCGCCGGAACCAGGAACACGAAGGCCCCCTCGGTGACGGTCAGGTTGATGGACTGGGGCACCCGGCACACGTTTGCCTGATAGTGCTCGGCCTTGGCGCTGTACTCCTCAATGGCCTGTTGGAAGGCTTTGAAGGAATAGACCGTCTGCTGGAAGATCTTCACCACCGGGATGCCCCGGACATACTCCGTGCCCGCCTTGGTCATGCGGTCCTGGGCCGCCTGGTACTCCGCCATGATCTGGGCGTTCTTGCCCCCCATCATGGCGAACATGGTGAGGATGGAGATCACCGCCGCCAGCAGGCAGGCACAGCCCATCCGCCAGTCAAAGACGAACATCAGCACCAGCATGGCAATAAACAGGGTGATGGTACCCACGATGTCTGCCAGATTGTGGGCCAGCAGGGTCTCGGTGTCGGCCGCCGCCGCGTCCAGCCGTCCCCGGATGAGGCCGGAGGCGTTGGCGTCGAACCAGCCCAGAGGGGCGTTCATCACATGGGCCACGCCCTGCTTGCGGATGTTGGCCGCCGTGCGGAAAGCCGCCAGGTGAGTACACATCAGCCCCCCGAAGTACAGCACGATGCCCCCGAAGGCAGCCCCGAAGGCCAGCCACCCGTACCGGGCGACGCTCTGGGCCTGCGTCCAGTTTGGAGCAACTTCGATCAGATCCCGGGCCGCCAGCCAGATGCAGAGGTAAGGGATCATGCTGCACACCATGGACGCCGCCGACAGGCCGAGGCCCAGAAAGGTCAGCCCCCGGTGGCTCCCCGCGTAGTCCAGCAGGGCGGCTATATCGTTCTTCTTCTTTTGCTTCATGGAAAAACCTCCTTTTGAAAGTTAGCAATAACTAACCAATATCCAAAAAAGACAGGGGTCATCCCCCCATCAATTTCAGCCATCCTCCGGTGTAAAACTGGCGGAACTGTTCCACGTCCCGCTGTGCCTGCTCCCGGGGCATATCGTGGACCACGATCTCAAAGAGGCCGCTGAACATCCCGCTGGCGATGATGTGGCACAGGGACCGGCTCAGTTCCGGCACATCCCGCCCCAGATGCCGCAGCACTTCCATATAGCGGAGGGTGGATTCCACCTCCACCTCCACCATGTTGTGGATGAATTGCTCATAGCCGGTGCCCTCCGCCCGGCACAGGAGCAGCTTCACTGCCTGGCGGTGCTGGCAGATGTAGTCCACCATCCAGTGGACACAGTCCGAGGATTCTATCCCCATATGCTCCGGCTGCTGTTCCTCGGGCAACTCAGCAAAGGAGGTCTGGGCCTCCATGAACCGGCCCATCAGTGCCTTGGCGTGGGGTTCTACAATAGAGGCAAATAGAGCCTCCTTGCTGGAGAAGTAGCCATAGAAAGCTCCGGTAGTTACCCCGGCGTTCTTCACGATCTGCCGCAGGGAGGCCCCCAGAAACCCTTTGTCCAGAAACTCTTCCATAGCCGCATCCTGGATTTTTTCCAATGTGGTAGCGGTGGTCTCTTCCATTTTGACAGTCTCCTTATAGCAGTGTTATATAACAATGCTATAGTATAGCTGTCGGATCCATTTGTCAAGAGGTGGAAGAAAATTTTCCCACGGCGCATGATAAAAAATGCCCCGGCGTACAACTGCACGCCGGAGCATTCGAGTATAAAATCATCGCTTACGGTTTGCGCCGGAAAAGATACGCCGCGCCGAAGAGGCCCAGAAGAACACCGCCCAGGATCTGAAAGCCAGTTACCGCGCTCTGCATGAGCAACACATAGCTCTGGGTGTCCATCCCGCCATAAATCGAAAGATAATTTCCAATATAGGCGTTCCCCAGCGGTACTGCCAGCAGCACCAGCAGTGCGCCGACCACAGCACCAATCAGATAGAATGCATTCTTCTTCATATTCATATTCCGCCCTCCCTACAGTCGATGATCGAAATAAACTCATGCGGGATCTTCCGAACTTTACAGATCATTCGGTACCTTTGTCTCTTGCCTGGCTACCGGTAGGGCGCCCATGCTGTGGAGGCTCACTCCAAGGGTGGACAGGTTATGGAGCATGGCGGAGGTGGCGGGGGGCAGGATACCCGCTACGCCAAGGCCGATGAGCGCCCCATTGAAGCCGATAACGAAACGGTAGTTGTTCTGGATGCGGCGCATAAGGGCCATAGCCAGCTGCCGCAGGCGCACCAGCTCCCACAGGCTGTCGGCGGCGATGGTAATGTCGGCAATCTCCCGAGCGATGGCCGCCCCGTCGCTGATGGCGATGCCGGCGTCCGCCTCGGAGAGAGCCGGGGAGTCGTTGATGCCGTCTCCCACCATGAGGACGGTATGGCCCTCACGCCGCAGGGCGGACACATAGTCCGCTTTGTCCGCAGGGAGCACTCCGGCCCGAAAGTCGTCTACCCCCAATTCCTTGGCAATAGCGGTGGCGGTGCGGGGGCTGTCCCCGGTGAGCATGACGGCGTTTTTCACGCCCAGGCCCCGCAGGGCGGAGAGCACGTCCTTCGCCTCCTCCCGCACGGGGTCGGAGATGCAGAGCACGGCGGAGAGCACCCCGTCAATGGCCAGATACAACTGAGAGAACTCCGGGGGCAGTGCGTCGAACTTCTCCTGCTCTCCCTCCGGGATGGTCACCTTTTCATCTTCAAAGATGAAGTGGGCGCTGCCGATGCGTACCTGCTCCCCATCCACCGAACTAGCGATGCCGTGAGCCACCAGGTATTCCACCTTCGCATGGCGTTCCTCATGGTTCAGGCCGCGGCGGCGGGCCTCCTCCACCACGGCGTTGGCCATGGAGTGGGGGAAGTGCTCCTCCAGGCAGGCGGCCAGACGGAGCATCTCCGCCTCCTCCATGCCATTGAAGGGAATGACCCGGGCCACCCGGGGGCAGGCGTGGGTGAGGGTGCCGGTCTTGTCAAAGACGATGGTATCCGCTTTTGCCACCGCCTCCAGGAATTTACCGCCCTTGACAGTGATGTGCTCCCGTCCCGCCTCCCGCATGGCGGAGAGCACCGCCAGGGGCATGGCCAGCTTCAGGGCGCAGGAGAAGTCCACCATGAGCACCGACAGGGCCCGGGTCACGTTCCGGGTGAGGGCCAGGCTCAGCAGGCTCCCGGCGAAGGTATAGGGCACCAGCTTGTCCGCCAAGCCGGATGCCTTGGCCTCGGCGGCGGACTTCATCTGCTCGGACCGCTGGATCATCTCCACGATCTGGTCGTAGCGACCCTGGCCGGAGACCTGTTTTACCTCCAGGACGCACTCGCCCTCCTCCACCACGGTTCCGGCGTACACCGCGCCGCCGGAATGCTTGGCCACAGGGACGGACTCGCCGGTGAGGGATGCCTGGTTGACGGTGACCTCCCCTTCCGCCACCACGCTGTCCAGGGGGATAACGCCCCCGGCCCGGACCACCACCCG
>NZ_CAKVVF010000087.1:0-3349 GCF_934833455.1 Oscillibacter sp. KLE 1728 | reverse complement strand
GGCCTGATCCGTCCGATTGGGGTAAGCACCTCGCCGGCCTCAGTTTTCAGCCACACCCGATCCACATGGAGGGACAGGCTTTCCGCCAGGTCGGCCACGGACTTCTTCCGCGTCCAATCCTCCAGCAACTCGCCGATCTCCAGCAGGAACATGACGGTGCCGGCGGTTCCAAAGTCCCGGCGGCATGCGGAGATGCCGATGGACAGGGCGTCCAGCAGTTCCACCTTGATTTTTCGCCGCCCCAGGCATCGAATGCCTTTGTGAAGGAATGGTACCATGTGCCAGACCACCCGGGCGATCCGCAGCGGGGCAGGCAAAAACAGGGCGGCGGCCCCCTTCATCAGCACCTTGCCCACCAGTTTTTCTTGAAACTCCCGGTTCAGTTCCCGGGTGCTGTGGCTGGGAAGGGTAACCGCTTCCTCCGCCCCGGCCCAGGTGAAGCCGCCGATAGCGGATAGCACCGTCTCCCGATCTCCCGCGTAGGTCACGATGACGCAGCCGGTGCGCTCATGGACCACGGCCTCTCTCGTCCAAGGTTGGCCCTTCAGCCAGGTCTCCAGCAGGTCTGCCTGCCGGAGGGTCATATTTTTCTGCCGGAGCCGCAGGCGCATCCGGCCCCGGCTCTCATGTACGATGGTCGCTCTCATAATCGATCTCTCCTCATGGAAAAAGGGAGCCGCTTACCGGCTCCCTTCCGCGGTTTTTCAGGCCTCCTGGCCCTCTACCTGAGCCTCGGCTTCCTTGGCGGCCCGGGCCTCGTTGATGTCCTTGGCGGCGGCCAGGATGTCGGCGGCGTTCTCCTGGACAGAGGTAACGGTCTCCATTACGCTGTCCTTCATCCGCAGGCCGGCGGCGGTAATGTGGGTATAGGCCTTCTTGGCGTCCTTGCTGGCAAGCAGCTTCACGCCGGCGGAGCCGAACAGAGCGCCGCCCACGAAGCAGGCCAGTTTGACATAGTGCTTCATCGTGAGAGATTCTTCCTTTCTGCTATGTACTTATTTGCGCTTGTAGCCCGTGATCATCACCATGACCATGCAGATCACGGCACCCCAGGCCCAGAAGCGATGTTGTTTCATTCCAATTTCCTCCTGTCCGGAAACAAACTCGTCCCTTCGCATATTAAGATATTATAGCAGAGGAAGAACTCCTTGTATCGCCAAATCGGACAAGGTTATGCCGGTCCGGACATTTTTCGATACATGGCCGGTGTCATACCGTACTGCCGGTGAAAGGCGGCGGAGAACTGGCTGGCGCTGCCATATCCTACCGATTGGGCTACCCCCAGCACGCTGAGGGAGGAGTCCCGCAGCAGCTCCGCCGCCCGTTCCATCCGCCGCTGGCGCAGCCAAGTGTGAACAGGGAGCCCGTACAGGCGGCGGAAGCCCTCCTTGAATGTGGTGGTGGAGAGACAGGCCCGGCGGCTCAGGAACGGAATGGTCAGGGGCTCGTCCAAGTGCTCCTCCATATACCGGCGGATCTCAGCCAACCTCCGCGCCGTCTCACGTTCCAACGCCAGAGTTGCGTCCTCCTGTTCTTTCGGATTGCAGAGCAGATAGAGCAGCTCCACCGATTTCCACACGCACCAGCGCGCACGCTCACTCTGGGGGAGACAGCCCAGGTTGGCAAAGGCCGCCCGGCTCCAGTCGGTTGGCCCCTCCACGGCACAGCCGCCCCGGCTGGCCATCCAGTGCCGCACCCGCCCTGTGTCCAAGGTCAGGCCGCCCAGCAGATCGCAGATGGTTTGCAGGCTCTCCCGGGCGCCCCGGGCATCCACCGCCACCAGAATGCCCGCCAGAGGGGCGTCCACGCTGGCTCCAGACAAATCGGAGAGGTCAGTGAGGAGGAGTACCTGCCGAACGGATGCCGTCAGTATTGTGTTGTCCCTCCGAGTCAGAGTAATTGACCCGGCCAGGCAGAACAGGGCCTCGAAGTGGAGGGGCTCCAACCGGAGGGGCAAGGAAACCGGCTCATCGTGCAGGGAGAACAAACAGGCCCGAGCGCCGGGCATCACCTGTGCCCAGTCCCCCCGGCCCTCCAGAAATTCCGCCAGCATTCGTCCGCCTCCTCTCCATGCCTCGCCGCTTACCGGCCGAACAGCCCCTTCTTTTCCCAGGGCTCCTTCCGGATCTCCCCTACCTCATAGCCGGTGGCGGAAATGGCCGCCCGCAGGGCATCCTCGTCCAGTTCCGTCTCCGCGATCACCGTGGTCTCCTTTTTGCTCCGGGATGAGCTGACCTTCTTCACCGGAAACGCCTTCCGCACCGCGTCGTTCACATGGCTTTCACACATGCCGCACATCATTCCGTTGACCTGAACTGTGTATTTCCACATTGTATGTCCCTCCTGTCTGTCTAAAAAAGTTAGAGAAAGCTAACTCACGAATATAAAAAAGCGCAACTATTCTGGCTGTCCTGCTCAACCCAGCGCCACGTCCAATGCCATCATCAAAGTGAAGCCCAGGGCGAAGGCCAGCGTCCCCACATTGGAGTGCTCCCCCTGGGACATCTCCGGGATCAGCTCCTCCACCACTACATAGAGCATAGCGCCGGCGGCAAAGCTCAGCAGATAGGGCAGGGCCGGGACCACCAGCCCGGCGGCCAGGATGGTCAGCAGCGCCCCCACCGGCTCCACTACACCGGAGAGCACGCCTCCGGCAAAAGCTTTGGCCTTGCCCATCCCCTCCGAGCGCAGGGGCATGGAGATGATGGCTCCCTCGGGGAAGTTCTGGATGGCGATGCCCAAGGATAAGGCCAGGGCGGCCATCATGGTGATCTGTCCCTCCCCGGACAGAAGGCCCGCATAGACCACTCCCACCGCCATTCCCTCGGGGATGTTGTGGAGGGTGACCGCCAGCACCATCATGGTGGAGCGTTGCAGTTGGGTGCGGGGGCCCTCCGCCTGCTGGCTTCGCTGGTGGAGGTGGGGGATCAGATGATCCAGTCCCAAAAGAAATAGGATACCAGCCCAAAAGCCGGTGACCGCCGGCAGGAATGCCCATCCTCCCACCCCGGCGGACTGCTCCATGGCGGGGATCAGCAGGCTCCAGATGGACGCAGCAACCATAATGCCGGAGGCAAAACCGGTCAGTCCGCGCTGCACCCGATCCCCCAGACCCTTTTTCAAGAAAAATACACAGGCAGCGCCCAGGGCGGTACCGAAAAATGGGGTGAGTAGGCTCCAAAATATCATTGCCCCATTCTTGTATCCCTCCTGTCCTTCGTCCACCGGAGCAATTTTAATTCCCACTAATACAGGTAAATTATCTATCCGATAGTTAGTATATGCTAACTACGATGTTTTGTCAAGAATTGTTCGGTATGCACTTACTGTCTACCGTCTGAACATATAG
>NZ_CAKVVF010000086.1:0-8811 GCF_934833455.1 Oscillibacter sp. KLE 1728 | reverse complement strand
GTCGGGAACCTACCACTTGGGGGGCATTGATGTGTCCACCATGGAGGACGACCAGCAGGCGGAGATCCGCAACAAAATGCTGGGCTTTATCTTCCAGCAGTATAACCTGATCCCCAAGCTGACGGTGCAGGAGAATGTGGAGCTGCCGCTGCTGTACGCCGGCGTCTCCGCAGAGGAGCGCCGCGAACGGGCCATCCAGTCTCTGGAGCGGGTAGGTCTGGCTGACAAGCGGAAGAACCTGCCCAGCCAGCTCTCCGGCGGCCAGCAGCAGCGGGTCTCCATCGCCCGGGCCCTGGCGGGGAATCCGTCGGTGATCCTGGCCGACGAGCCTACGGGCGCCCTGGACTCCCGCACGGGTCGGGAGGTGCTGCGGTTCCTGCAGAAGCTAAACCAGGAGGGGGACACCGTGGTCCTCATCACTCACGACAACTCCATCGCTGTCAAGGCCAAGCGCATCGTCCGTCTGCAGGACGGCCGGATCATCTACGACGGGGACGCCAGTGATCCCCAAGCCGTGGTCCAGCCCCAGGAGGACGCGGGAGAGGGGGAGCCGGCATGAATTTCACCCAATCCTTCAAGCTGGCCATCAAATCCCTGCTGCTCAGCAAGATGCGGGCGCTGCTGACCATGCTGGGCATCATCATCGGCGTGGCGGCGGTCATCATCATCACCAGCCTGGGCAACGGCATGCAGAATTACATGAACGCCCAGTTCGAGCAGCTGGGCTCCAACCTGATCCAGGTGATGGTCTACGGCCGCGGCGAGGGCGGCACCCGGGACGTGAGCACGGAAGATATGTACGCGCTTGTGGAGAAGTACCCCCAGTACCTCTCCGGCGTCACGCCCTATGTGTCCGCCACAGCCAAGGTGCGGCAGGGAACGGAGGACTTCGACCGCACCAGCATTTACGGCGTCAGCGAGGCATTTTACCGCGCCGACACCCAGAAGACCATGCAGGGCTCCAGCCTGGAGAATGGCCGCTTCCTCCGCTACATTGACGTGGAGCGCCATCAGAATGTGTGTGTCATCGGTTCCTATCTGGCGGAAAACGCTTTCCGGACGGATCCGCTGGGTCAGACGATTTCCGTCAGCGGCGTGCCCTACATGGTAGTGGGCGTACTGGCGGAGAGCGGCGACAGCACCGAGGGCAGCGTCGATGATGTGATCTACATCCCCTATGCCAATGCCCAGCGGCTGGGGGGCGGATATGGGGACATGTATCTGATGACCAGTACGGACCGGGATACGGCGTCTGCTGCCAAGGGCATCATTGAAAACCGGCTGTTCAAGACCTACCAGTCCTCGGACTACTACATGGTCATGACCTCCGCAGAGATGATGGACGCCATGGACTCCATGCTGAACACCCTGATGATGATCCTGGTCCTCATCGCGGCCATCAGCCTGCTGGTGGGCGGCATCGGCATCATGAATATCATGCTGGTGTCCGTCACGGAGCGGACCCGGGAGATCGGCATCCGAAAATCCCTGGGTGCCAAATGCCGGGACATCCGCAGCCAGTTCATCATTGAGGCCGGCACTACCTCCGCCATCGGCGGTGCCATCGGCATCATACTGGGCATCCTCATGGCCAACGTGCTGACCAATGTCATCGCTCTGGTGCTGGGCACCGGCAACGATGGCTTCGTGGCTATGCCCACGGCTGGCGGCATCGGTGTGGCCTTCGGCGTCTCCGTGGCGGTGGGCATCCTGTTCGGCTATCTCCCCGCCAACAAGGCGGCCAAGCTGAACCCCATCGACGCCCTGCGTTACGATTGATTCCAGCCGATGAAAAGAGACCGGGAGACCGGTCTCTTTTTTGCGCAGAAAATTTTTCAGAAAATTGTTCTCCCTCCAAACTTTTTCCGCTCCCGGCGCGTCTATACAGCAGAACGAACGGAAAGGACCATGAGAAACGTGTCACATATCCTGGAAAAGCAACTGACCGACTATCTCGTAACGGATCAGGCGCGGTTTTACCGACTGGCGTACAGCTACCTGAAAAACAGGGAAGAGGCTCTGGACGCGGTGCAGACCGCCGTCTGCAGGGCACTGGAGAAACAGGGGGAGCTGAAGGAGCCGGAGGCCCTCCGTGCGTGGTTTTATCACATTCTGGTTCACGTGTGCATGGACGTGCTTCGCAGCCGAAAGCGGGTGACGCTGATCCCGCCGGAGGCACTGGACGCCGGCAGCTATGAGGACCCTCTGCCTTCGGACGGCACGCTGGCCCAACGGGTGGACGCTCTGCCGCCAGAGGTGGGGACCATCATCAAGCTGCGGTTCTATGAGGACCTGTCTCTCAAGGAGATCAGCACCGTCACCGGCTGGAATCTGAACACCGTGAAAACCAGACTGTACACCGGCTTGAAGAAATTACGGATATCAATGGAAGGAGATCAATTATGAACGAATTCAAGCGTGCACGAGAAGAATATGAGTCCACCCCCATTCCGGAGGAGCTGGACGCCCGGGTCCGCGCAGGCATCCGGCAGGGCAGGACCAGCAGCCGTAGCCGCGGTTATAAGGTGGTCCGGCGGACTGCGGGCAGCGTGGCCGCCTGTCTGGCTGTGCTGATGGCGGGCCTGAATGTCTCCCCGACCTTCGCGGCTGCGGCTGCGGATGTACCGGTGCTGGGCGGGCTGTTCCAGGTCCTGACGATCCGGGACTATGAGACCGTGGAGAACGGCATCGACTACAAGGTGTCCGTCCCCGGTGTGGAGTCTGAGGGCGACCTGGCCGAGAAGGTCAACGCGGAGATCCAGGAGCGGGTGGACGCCCATCTGGCCCAGGCTCAGGCGGACTGGGATGATTACAAGGATGCATTCCTGGCTACCGGCGGCACCGAGGAAGAGTGGGCCGACCGGGAGATGAACGTGCTTATCGACTACGAGATCAAGAGCCAGACCGACACTACGGTCTCCTTTGTGGTGGATTTCGCTGAGGGCTGGGTCGCTGCCATGCAGCAGCGGTACTGCTACAACCTGGACCTGGCCAACGACAAGGACATCACCCTGGCCGACGTGCTGGGCGAGGACTGGGTCGGCATCTGCAATGACGCCGTAAATGCGAAGATCGCGGCGGATGAGAGCGGCCTCTTCTTCACCCCGGAGCAGGGCGGCTTCACCACTGTGGATGACGCCACCTCCTTCTATCTGAATGAGGACGGCTCTGTGACGCTGGTGTTCCCCGAGTACAGCATCGCCGCCGGTGCCGCCGGGATTGTGGAAATCCCCGTGGTGGCCTGAGTATACCATCTCAAAGCGGCCCGCCTGTCGGCGGTCCGCTTTTTTTCTTCCATATCCTATAAAAATGCTATGAATTAAAGGCGGATTTTCGGCAAATGGTCCGTTGCAAACCCGGTGCGGCAGGTGTATCATGAGGCTATTCATTCAGAACGGAGGGATTTCCGATGCCTATTTATCACAGCGTCACTGAGCTGATCGGCCGCACGCCCTTGCTGGAGCTGTGCAATTACGAGCGGAACCACGACCTGAAGGCCGTGCTGTTGGCCAAGCTGGAGTGCATGAATCCCGCGGGCAGCGCCAAGGACCGGGTGGCTGCCAACATGATCGCCCGGGCGGAGACGGAGGGCCGTCTGGCTCCCGGCGGCACCATCATCGAACCTACCTCCGGCAACACCGGTATCGGTCTGGCTGCCGCGGCTGCGGCAAAGGGCTACCGTGTGATTCTCACCATGCCGGACACCATGAGCGTGGAGCGCCGGGCTCTGATCGCCGCCTACGGCGCGGAGATTATCCTGACGCCGGGAGCGGCGGGCATGGCGGGTGCTGTGGCCAAGGCGGAAGAACTGCATCAGTCCATTCCCGGCAGCATCATCGCAGGACAGTTTGAAAACCCCGCCAATCCAGCGGCACACGAGAAGACCACCGGCCCTGAGATCTGGGCGGACACGGAGGGGAAGGTGGACATCTTTGTGGCCGGGGTCGGCACCGGCGGCACTGTCAGCGGCGTGGGCCGGTATCTGAAGGCACAGAACCCCGCTGTGCGCGTGGTGGCCTTTGAGCCCGCTTCCTCGCCCCTGCTGACGGAGGGCCATGCGGGCCCCCACGGCCTTCAGGGCATCGGCGCCAACTTTGTGCCGGAGAATCTGGACCGCAGCGTCCTGGATGAAGTCCTCACGGTCACGGATGCGGATGCCTACGCTACGGGCCGGGAGCTGGCCCGGACTGAGGGCATTCTGGTGGGCATCACCTCCGGCGCCGCCGTGTGGGCAGCGGCCCAGCTGGCCCGACAGCCGGAGAACGCCGGCAAGACCATCGTGGCCCTGCTGCCGGACAGCGGCGAGCGGTATCTCTCCACTCCCATGTTCCAGAAGTGACAACATGTACAAAAAGCCCGGGAGACGTCCGTACACGTCTCCCGGGCTTTTTCGCAGATTATCCGGCCTCCATGGCGTCCCGGAGCCTGTCGGTGACAGCACCTTCAAACAGGCGGGTGGAGTGGCCGTGGAGCGTCTCCAGCGCACCGGCGGCCAGGGTGCAGGGGGTGTTTCCGGTCATGGACAGATCCATGTCAAAAATGAACTTCACCTCCGGGTCCTGGGGAACGCCGGGGGCGTTCCGCTTCACCACACCGGGGCCCGCGTGGACCTTGGCCTGACAGCTGGAATCCAGCTTCAGCGTCAGATCACAGGCGCAGTTGAGAAAGCGGTCCTCCGGGAGCTCCGCCTCCTGCATGGGAGCGGTGTAGGCAGGAGAGAACAGCTCCGCCCAGCGGGCACCCTCCAGCCCCAGCCGGGCACGGGAGAAGATGTTCACATACCGCAGGCCCACCCGCTGGAAATAGGCGGGCTTGTACAGCCGGATAAAGGCGGCCAGCGGCTTGTCCAGCTGGCGGGCAAACTCCTCCCACCCGGGATAGTGGAGGGTGGACAGAGCGATGAAGTCCTTGGTGAGATTCAGCTTCCACTGGTTGTCCTCGGAGACGAAGTTGTGATTGGTCACCGGAGGCTGCTGCTCCACCTTGGGATTGGGGCTGCCCAGCCCGGTGATGCGGGGCGGCGCGGCGTCCTGGCGCCGGGCATACTGGGGGAACTCCGCGCGGATGGCCTCCTGAAAATCGGCGGGCTCCACGCTGTTGATGGTGAGAATAGACGGGAACCGCAGCTGGCAGATGACCTCATGGGCCGGGGCGTTGCGGTAGTGGGTCCGGGGATGATCGGAAAACAGCATGTGGCTTGCTCCTTTGCTTCTTGATGGCCCTATTTTAGCCCCCTGGCTGAGAAATGTCAATTACAGGTAGAACCGGTGGCAGCCGATGGTCTTGAGATACGCCCGGTTGGCGTTGATCCAGGTGCCCTGGGACAGGGCGGGCGCGTAGAAGTAAAGAGCCTTGCCGGCGGTGTTCTCGCCGTTCAGGACCCGCTTGGCCGCCTCCACGGATTTGGCCGTGGGGGGCAGGTACACTGTGCCGTTGGAGACGGGCGTGAACTGGACGTCGTGCTTGCGGTCAAAGATCACGGCGGGAATGGTGTTGGGGAACTCCTTCGCCGCAACCCGGTTCAGCACCACATTGCCCACGGCGATCTGGCCGGTCATGTTCTCGCCCCGACTCTCGGCGCTGATGATGCGGCTGAGCCAGTAAAGGTCCATGGCGTTGTGATCCGCGCCGGGAGAGGTCACCGCCGCGCCGCCCAGCTGGGGATCCCAGGCCACGCTGCCGCCCAGGGCGGTGGCCAGAGTCCGCAGGGGGATGTAGGTCCGGCCACGCTCCACAAAGACCTTGCCGCTGTATGTACGGCCGTTGACCGTCACGGTATTTCGGGACGGGTTTGCGGTGACGGACTGGCTGCCGGAGGCGGCGGCAGCCACCTTTCGGCTGCTGTCCCACCAGACGCTCCAGCCGCCGAAGGCATCCAGCAGTCCCCGGAGGGGAACATAGGTCACGCCGCTCTGCAGGTAGTTGACGCCCTGACTCAGAACGGTGCCGTCCACCTGGACGGGTACCACCCGGCTGGGGGCCGCCTTGACGGTGGCGCAGGTCAGGGTAAGGGCGGCCAGCAGGCCGCAGAGAAGTTTTCGTTTCATGGGGAAAATTCGTCCTTTCTGGTTTGTCGCTGCTGTACAAGAGCATACAGGAGGGAGGGGGCGGGCTGCAACCCTCAAAACATTCCAGAGCTGGAAGCGAACAGACAGCTTGACAATATCGTGCAACGATATTATAGTGAACCCAGAAAGTATCGTGTTTCGATATTAGGGGGGATACCATGGCCAGGGAGCCGCTGAAAGTCCTGACGGAGAGCATGTTCTATGTGCTGTTGAGCCTGCTGCGGCAGGAGCGGTGCGGCACGGAGATTGTCCGGTATGTGGATGACGCCACCGCCGGTCGGGTACCCCTGGGGCCAGGGACGCTGTACACGATTCTGGCAAAATTTCAGGAGGAGGGCTTGATCCGGGAGGCGGCGGTGGAGGGGCGGAAGCGGACCTACGCCATCACGGACCGGGGCCGGGCCCTGTTCCGGCAGGAGCTCTCCCGCCTGCGCCTCTGCGTGGCCGATGGCGAGCGGGAGGAGCTGGCGTCGGAGCGGCTGCTGCCGGGGATGAGAGAGGAGGCACCGTGAAAAAGCGTTTTCTCATGCCGGAGGCCTATTGGGATACCGCCCTTCTGGAGCGGTGGCTGGAGGAAAAAGCTGTCCAGGGCTGGCGGCCGGTGTCATTTTCTCGCTATGGCAGCGGAAAGTTTGAGCCGGCGGAGCCCAGGAAGCTCCGGTATCGGCTGGAGCCCCTGCGGACAGAGACCTATGACGCCCAATGTGAGCGGGAGGAGACTTACCGGGAAATGGGGTGGGAGCCTGCCGGCATCCTGGGGGACTATCGGGTCTATGCCTGCGCGGACCCACAGGCGCCGGAGCTGTTTACAGATCCCTCTGCCCTGTGTCTGACCTGGGAGAGGCAGCTGCGGCTGTTCCGGCGACATAGGCTGATCTCCATGGTGCTGATTGTTGTCTGGACGATCTTGCAGTTTCGCAGCCTCTGGGAGAGCGGCCAGCCGGTGGAGGTGTTCCTGAAAGGGATGTGGGCTGTGTGGCTGCTTGCGGTGGTCTGTGCCCTGGAGTGGCTCTGCGGCAATCTGCGGGCGCTGCGGGGCGTTCAGCGGATGCGCCGCCAGCTGGAGGCGGGGATGGCGCCGGATACTGAGGACCTGGATGCGTCGTTACGGCGGCGGAGGCGGCAGAATCTCGTCTCCTGGGGGATTTGCGGACTGGTGGCTGCACTTGCCGTATCTGTATTCGGCAGCCAGCAGGAGATGCCCTTGTCCGACGCGCCAGAGCCCTTGCCCTATGTCTCCATGGAGGCAGTGGCCCCGGAGGCCGCCGCCCTGCCCTTGGATTCATCTGTTTACCGGGAGAGACGGAGTCTGCTGACGGATCACCGGGAGGTCAGCCAGTTCCGCTGGGATTTTAAAGCGTCCCTGTGGGCCGGTTTCGACCGGGTGCGGTTCACCTTCCTGGCGGAGGCCCTGTATCGGGAACGCTTAGCGAATTTCTTGGACACCTGGTCCGTGGTAGAGGTCCGGGAGGTGGCGGACAGCCGCTTTGACCAAGCGGTGGTGATCGACACGGATAAAAACCGATGCTTCATCGGCCGGATGGGGCGGGCGGTGCTGATGGAGCGGGTGCGGACAGACCGGGACCTGATGGACCACCTGGACGACTTCGTCGCCGTCCTGGCGGAGTTTCAATAGAAAAAGAGGGGAAACGCCATGCTGAAGCTGATGCCCATGAACATTTACGACGTAGCCGCCCAGCAGGCCCGGATGGAGGACCAGGCCGCCCGGGGGTGGTTTGCCGTCTCGGTTCCCGGTATTTTCTTCCTGGCGGTCTTTGAGAAGGGGGAGCCAAAGGCTGTTCGCTACCGACTGGAACCTGCCCCAGTAAAGGAGAGCTGCCCGGACCCAGAGCGCCTGGCGGCCTACCAGTCTATGGGCTGGGAGTATGTGGACACCTCCGGCAAGTCCATGCACCTGTGGCGGTGCGACGATCCCGATGCGCCGGAACTCCACACGGACCCGGAGACAGAGGCCCAGGCATATGACCGGCTGTTCCGCCGCCAGCAAAAGGTGACGCAGTTCTGGGCCGCGGTCACGGCGCTTCTGGCAGTGCTGGCGGTACAGACGCTTCTGACAGAGAGAACCCTTCTCGTATGGAGTGTGCAGGAGTGGAAGCCACTGTGGCGGGAGGCCGCCTATTGGGGCTTTCTGCTGGCACTCGCATTGGCGGCGTTCCGGCAGTGGTGGTCTCTACGACGGTATCTGCGGCCTCTGCGGGCGGGAGTACCCGTGTGCCACAGGCGGCCTTACCGGCTGGCCTGCGGATTGTCCCTGGCGATCATGCTGCTGTGGGGAATTTACATCGCATCACTCTGCGCCGATATGGCGGACCCCAGATCGCGGCCCTTTGAACCGGCGGAGACCTTTGACGGGCCGGTCCCATATATCACGGAAAAGGGATTGCAGGAGGTCCAGGCCATCCACTGGGACAACTGGCTTACCACAGACCAGTGGTGGACCTTTGAGGGCATGGGCGACTGGGAGACGGAGAACCGCTACTACCGCCTCCGTTTCCCCTGGCTGGCGGACGATCTGGTAGACGGCATCTTGGCGGACTACCAGGAGAAAGGCTGGCCCATCATGGCCTGGCAGATCCCCGGACTGGACGAGACCTGGGTGTCCACTCGCGACGACTACGGGTATTGGTTCCTAGTGGTCCGGCTGGGGGATCAGGTGTGGAGCATCTCCACAGGCACCACGGAGCCAACGATAGATCTGGCGGAGCGGTACGCTGCCGTCCTG